>JAYSVE010000975.1:0-15071 GCA_043718725.1 Methylibium sp. | reverse complement strand
TGGCCTGAAACGTGCCCAGGGCCCGTGGGTTCAGTCCGTCGGCAGCAGGTGTTCGCCGCGGAACAGATCGCGCGCCTGCTCGCGCTCGCGAATCAAGTGGGGCTGCCCGTTGGACACCATCACCTCGGCCGCGCGCCCGCGCGAGTTGTAGTTGCTGGACATCGTCATGCCGTAGGCCCCTGCGGAGAGCACCGCCACACAATCTCCGGCACGCACCGCGAGGGATCGATCCCGCCCCAGCCAATCGCCCGATTCACAGACCGGACCGACCACATCGAAGAGCATGGCGGGTTCGCTGCGCAATCGGCACGCCACGATGCCCATCCAGGCCTGGTACAGCGCCGGGCGCAGCAGGTCGTTCATGGCCGCATCGACGATGCAGAAGTTCTTCTGCTCGCCGGGCTTGACGTAGAGCACCTCGCTCACCAGCACGCCGGCGTTGCCCACCAGTGAGCGGCCCGGCTCGAACATGATCTTGCGATGCCCATGGCCGCGCGCGTCGATGCGCGCCAGCAGGCTCTTCACCAGGGCTTCGGCCGACGGCGGCGCCTCGTCGGTGTAGGTGATGCCCAGGCCTCCACCCAGATCGAGGTGGTGGATCGCGATGCCGCGTGCTTCGACCGCGTCAACGAGATCGAGGATGCGATCGACGGTGTCCAGGTAGGGCCCGATCTCGGCGATCTGCGAGCCAATGTGGCAATCGATCCCGATCACCCGCAAGCCGGGCAATGACGCCGCGCGCGCATAGCACGCCACCGCCTGCTCGTGAGCGATGCCGAACTTGTTGCCCTTCAGGCCGGTGGAGATGTAGGGGTGCGTGCCGGCGTCGACATCGGGGTTCACGCGCAGACTGACCTGCGCCGTGCGGCCCGACGCCACCGCAACCTGGGAGAGCACCTCAAGCTCGGCCGCGCTCTCGACGTTGAAGCACAACACGCCGGCCATGAGCGCCTGGCGCATCTCGGCGCGTGACTTGCCGACGCCCGAAAACACCACCCGTTCGGCCGCCACGCCCGCGGCCAGCACTCGATCGAGCTCGCCGCCGGAGACGATGTCAAAACCGCTGCCGGCCTGCGCCAGACTCTGCAACACCGCCAGGTTCGAATTGGCTTTGACGGAGTAACAGATCAGGTGGTCGCGGCCGGCAAGGGCACGCTGGTAGCCCGCCAGGGCAGCCAGCATGGCGTCCTGGGAATAGACGTACAGCGGCGTGCCGAAGCGCCCGGCCAAATCGTTCAGGGAACAGCGGTCGATGCAGAGTTCATCGTCCCGGTAGGCAATGTGGGGCGCGCCCGGCAAAGTCATGGAGCCGACGCTGCCGATGACGCCGGCGCCGCGCTGGCGGCCGCTCCGGGCAAGGTCAGCGGCCCCTTTTGGCCGCAACCCGCCAGCACCGCCAGCAGGCACAGCAGCGCCGTCGCTTGGGGTCGCCGCCTCGCCTGTGTCGCTACACTCGATCTTGAATTTGTCTCACGCTGAACCATGATTTCATTCTACCGACCATGAACGCACCCACCGCACCTGCCGTCCCGGACCCGCTGACCGACGCCCAATATCAGGCGTTGACGTCGGCCGTGCTCGCCGGCATCGAATCCGTGGTCGACGGCTGGCTGCAGGACGATGTCGTCGACATCGACGCGCATCGCACCGGGGGCTTGCTCGAGTTGGGTTTTCCGAGCGGCAGCAAGATCATTTTGAACACCCAGCCGCCGCTGCATGAACTGTGGCTGGCGGCGCGCTCGGGAGGGTTTCATTTCCGCTGTGTTCAGGGGCGGTGGATCGACACCAAGGACGGCCGGGATTTCTACCTCCGTCTGTCGGAGTGCGCCAGCGAACAGGCGGGCCTGGCGTTGCGTTTTCAGCCCGGCGGCTGAGCCCCACCGCCCCCGGCGCGCCCGGCCCGCCTTCAGCGCCGGAACAAGTCGAGAATGCCCTTGCGCTCTTCTTCGTTCGGCGGCGTCGGTGCCTGCGCCGCCAGGCCCAGACTGTTGACGCCCGCACCATGGGCGTACTCTTCGTAATACCACTCGTTGTTGGCGTTGATCACGCCTGGCGGGGCCTTGGGCTCCTGCACAGGCACACCCTTGAGCGCCAGGCCCATGTAGTCGATCCAGACCGGCAGCGACATGCTGCCCCCGGTTTCCTTGTCGCCCAGCTTGCGTGGCGTGTCGTAGCCCATCCAGACGACCGCCACGACACTGCGTTGCCAGCCCGCGAACCAGGTGTCGAGCGAGTCGTTGGTCGTGCCCGTCTTGCCATAGACATCGGTGCGCTTGAGTTTGGTCTGGGTTCCCTTGGCGGTGCCGCTGCGAGTCACCTCTTGCAGCAGGCTGGACATCACGAAGGCGTTGCGCGCATTGATGGCGCGCAGCGACTCGTCCAGCACAGGCACCTTGGCCTCGTTCAGCACCCGGCCCTTGGCGTCGGTGACCTTGCTGATCAACACCGGGTTGACCCGGTACCCGCCATTCGCGAAGACGCCATAGGCCGTCGCCATCTGCATCGGCGTGACCGACCCCGCACCCAGCGCCATGGTCAGGAAGGCCGGGTGTTTTTCGACGTCGAAGCCGAAGCGCGTGACCCAGTCCTGCGCAAAGCCCGGCGTGATGGCCTGCAGGATGCGGATCGAAATCATGTTCTTCGAATTGGAAAGCCCGCGACGCATGGACATGGGGCCGTCGAAATTGCCGTCGTAGTTCTTCGGCTCCCAGGGTTGGCTGCCGGTGGCTTCGGCGTCAAAAAAGAGCGGCGCATCGTTGATCACGGTGGCCGGCGTGAAGCCCTTTTCGAGTGCCGCCGAATAGATGAACGGCTTGAAGCTGGAACCCGGCTGGCGCCAGGCCTGCGTCACATGGTTGAACTTGCTCTTCGAATAGTCGAAGCCGCCGACCATCGCCCGCACCGCACCGGTTTGCGGGTCCAGCGCCACAAATGCGCCTTCGACCTCGGGCAACTGGGTGATGCTCCAGTCGCCCTTGGCGGTCTTGATCAAGCGAATCACGGCGCCCCGGCGGATCTGAATCTTCGGGTCGGCCTTGAGTGCCAGCCCTGAAGTCGCAGGACGCAGCCCCTCGCCGACCACGGTGACCGACTCTCCGGTCTCGAGCACGGCGACAAGCTTCTTGGGCCCCGCCTCCAACGTGACGGCCGCCTTCAATTCGTCGTTGTCGGGATGATCCAGCAGCACCTCGGCGATGCGCGCGTCCAGGTCTTTCGGATTGGCCGGCAGGTCCGCGTAGTCCTCGGGACCCCGGTAGACCTGGCGCCGTTCGTAATCCATGATGCCTTTGCGCAGCGCGCGGTAGGCAGCGAGTTGCTCGGTCGAGTTCAACGTCAGGTAGACGTTCAGGCCGCGCGTGTAGGTGTCTTCGCCATACTGGCTGAAGATGAGCTGGCGGGCGGTCTCGGCGACGTACTCCGCATTGGCCGGGACTTCCGACAACGAGCGGTATTTCAACGTCTGGGCCTTGGCTGCGTCGTGCTGTTCGTTCGTGACGAAGCCGTTCACCAGCATGCGATCGATGATGTACTGCTGGCGCTCGGTGGCGCGTTTCGGGTTGGCGATCGGGTTGAAGGTCGATGGCGCCTTGGGCAAGCCGGCCAGCATGGCGGCTTCGGCCAAGGTGATCTCGCCCAAGGGCTTGCCAAAGTAGATCTCGCTGGCCGAGGCGAACCCGTAGGCACGCTGCCCAAGGTAGATCTGGTTCATGTACAGCTCCAGGATCTCGTCCTTGCCGAGCTGGCTTTCGATCTTCAGCGTCAGCAGAATTTCGTAGATCTTGCGCGTGTAGGTGCGCTCGCTGGACAGGTAGAAGTTGCGTGCGACCTGCATCGTGATGGTCGACGCACCTTGCCCGCGCGCCTCGCCCAGATTGGCTCGAATCGCGCGAAGCACGCCCTTGTAGTCGACACCGCCGTGGTCGTAAAAGCGCGCGTCTTCGATCGCCAACACGGCGTCGCGCATCACCTTCGGAATCTGTGCAATGGGCAGGAAGTTGCGTCGCTCCTCGCCGAACTCGCCCAGCAACACGCCATCGGCCGAGAAGACGCGCATCGGCAGCTTGGGCCGGTAGTCGGACAACCCCTGCAACTCGGGCAGGTTGGGGTAAGCCACCGCCAGCGCAATCGATGCCGCCAACAGCAGCGCCAAGGCGGTGGCCAGCGTCAGGCCCACAACCCACAGGCCGGTCTTTCCGAGCCAGCGTCCAACATGGGCCAACGCTGAAAGTGCCGGGTTGTTCGCAGAGGGTTTGGAAGGTGGATCGGGGACGTTCTCGGATTCGCTCATGAGACTCCAACAATGGTGCGCTTCATTATAGAAAGCATGAAAACGACGACCGAAGGCCTCGGCCAGCGTGCAAATGCCACCTTCCCGTCGCCGCCAAGCCCGGAAAACCAACGCCATCGGCGCGCTGTACACGGGCGGGCCGCAGGTGTGAGATTTGCAACGTGCGTGCCTGCGCGGCCGGGGCAACGCCTTTGTTGATCAAAGCCTTTACTGCTAGCATCGAAATAACTTATTAACAATCCAGCATTTAGGTCTTTTCGCTGGGAGAAAGGCGTCGTGAGCTTCCTGGATACGTTGTTGGGCCGCAAGCATCCACCGATGATTGGGTTGGATATCAGCTCCTCCAGCGTGAAGTTGGTCGAGCTGGGCCAAAACTCCGCTGGCGACTATGTACTTGAGCGCTTTGGCGTCGAGAGCTTTGAGAAGGGCTGGATTGCCGACGGTCAGATCGAGAAATTCGACGAGGTCGCGGAGGCCGTCAAGCGCGTGGTCGCCAAGAGCGGCACCAAGACGCGCCATGTCGTCCTGGCCATGCCGCAGTCGGCCGTCATCACCAAGAAGATCATGCTGCCGGCCGGCTTGCGCGAAGAGGAGCTTGAGCTTCAGGTCGAGTCCGAAGCCAACCAGTACATCCCGTTCTCGCTGGACGAAGTGAGCCTCGATTTCTGCGTGATCGGCCCGAGCCCGACGTCCGTCGGCGATGTCGAAGTCCTGATTGCGGCCTCGCGCAAAGACCGTGTCCAGGACCGCCAGGGGCTGGCCGAAGCGGCAGGGCTCAAGCCGATGGTGCTCGACATCGAATCGCATGCCTCGCGCCTGGCCATGGGCCGGGTCGTGATGGGCCTGCCCAATGAAGGCAAGGATGCATTGATCGCCTTGTTCGAAATTGGCGCCGACACGACCAGCCTCAAGGTGTTGCGCGACGACGAGATGCTGTACGACCGGGATCAGGCCTTCGGCGGCTCGCAACTGACGCAACTGATATCGCGCCAATACGGCTTCTCCTATGAAGAGGCTGAACAGAAGAAGCTTTCCGCCGACCTTCCCGAGGACTATGAGTCCTCCTTGCTGGCCCCGTTCGTGGACAGCCTGTCTCAGGAAATCGGACGCGCATTGCAGTACTTCTTCACCAGCACGCCCCACCACAAGGTGCATTACGTGATGCTGGCGGGCGGCACGGCCACCTTGCCGGGCCTGAAGGACCGCGTCACCGAGTTGACCGGCTTTGCCTCGATGGTGGTGAACCCCTTCGAAAACATGAAACTGGGCTCTGCGGTGCGTGAAAGCAAGTTGCGTCGCGAGGCGCCCTCCTACCTCACGGCCTGTGGGTTGGCCATGCGGAGGTTTCTGCAGTGATTCTGATCAACCTGCTCCCGCACCGGGAAGAAAAGCGCAAGCGCAAGAAGGTCGCGTTCTTTGCCGGCATCGGCCTTGCCGCCGCGGCCGGGTTGGTGGCCGCCGGCGTTTGGTATTTTCTGGTTCAGCAGTTGGCCTCGGCCCAGCGTGAGCGAAACCAATACCTGGTTTCCGAGATCTCGAAGCTGGAAGTTCAGATCAAGGACATCGCAAACCTGAAGGCTGAAATCGAATCCCTCAAGGCGCGCCAGAAAGCCGTCGAGGATTTGCAGATCGATCGCAACCTGCCGGTGCATCTGCTCAACGAGCTGGTCAAGCAGACCCCGGAGGGCATTTACTTCACGACCGTCAAGCAGGACGGACAGACGCTCAATGTCGCGGGCATCGCCCAAACCCAGGAGCGTGTTTCCGAGTTTCTGCGCAATACCGCAAACAATTCGGAGTGGCTGGTTCGCCCGGAACTCATCGAAAGCAAGGCGGCTTCGGTGCAGGCCGCCAGCAAGGACCAGAAGCGTTTGTTCGACTTCTCGGTTCGCGTGACCGTCAAGCGCCCGCAGGACAAACCTGGCGCGGTCGCCGAGGTGCCCGCTGCGGCCAAGCCGGCCAGCGCGCCGAGCCCGAAGAAAGCCTGAGCTCGACATGGCAACCCAATCAAAATCGATGAATGTCGACGTCAACTCGGTGCTCGCCGGGGCATCGGCGCAGTTTCGCGGCCTCAATGTCCGAGAGCCGGGTCAGTGGCCGATATTGCCCAAGTTGTTGGCGTGGGGAGCGGTGGCGGCGGCCGTGGTGCTGCTCGGCTGGTTTGCCTTGCTGGCGGGCGCGCACGAAGAACTGGACAAAGAGCGCAACAAGGAGCCGGCACTCAAGATCGATTTTCGCGCCAAGCTCGGTCAGGCGGTCAATCTGAGTGAGCTGCGCAAGCAGAAACTGCAGGTCGAAGAATATGTGACGCAATTGGAAAAGCAGTTGCCCGGCAAGGCAGAGATGGACGCGCTTTTGTCCGATATCAATCAGGCCGGTTTGGGTCGCGGCCTTCAATTCGAATTGTTCAGGCCCGGTCAGGTTGCGGTGAAAGACTACTACGCGGAGTTGCCGATCGCGATCAAGGTCAGTGGCAGGTACCACGACCTTGGGGCATTTGCCGCGGACATCGCGAACCTGTCTCGCATCGTGACTTTGCACAACCTCAGCATGGCGACGGTCAAGGACTCTGCCGGGCTGTTGTCCATGGAGGCCACGGCGCGGACCTATCGATACCTGGACTCCAGCGAGGTCGAAGAGATCAAGAAGGCCGCTGCCAAGGCCAAGCCGGGGGCCAAGAAATGACGGGCAAGCTCGGGCGAATGAAGCTGCTCCTGCCGTTGGCGGCGTTCTCGCTTGCAATTTCGGGCTGCAGCGGCGAACAGGAAGAATTGGCGCAATGGATGGAGCAGCAGCGTCGCGAGGTCAAGCCCGACGTGCCGCCCCTTTCGGCGCCGAAGAAGTTCAACCCGCAAAGTTATTCGGCGTTGAGCGGTGTCGAGCCGTTCAGCACGCAAAAGTTGAGTGTGGCCCTCAAGCAGGAGGTCAGGCAGTCGAACTCACTGTTGGCCGCCGAAATCAATCGCCGCAGAGACCCCTTGGAGGCCTACCCGCTTGACAGCATGACCATGGTGGGCAGCGTGGTCAAAACCGGGCGGCCCTATGCGCTGCTCAAAGTGGACAGCTTGTTGTACCAGGTCAAATCGGGTGATTACCTCGGCCAGAACTACGGAAAGATCACCAAGATTTCTGAAACCGGTGTCTCGCTCAGGGAGATCGTTCAGGATGCAGCGGGCGAATGGATTGAGCGCACCAGCGCCCTCCAGCTCCAGGAGAAGGCGCGATGAAAAGAAGTCAGGAGAATCAGATGATGAGCAAGTGGCGCAAACGTGCCCTGGCGTTTGCGTTGTTCGTCGGTGCGCCGTTCATGGCGCTGGCCGAAAATGCGATCCAGTCGATCAACAGCACCCAGCAGGCCGGCCTGGAGGTCGTGCGCATTGAGTTGAGCGAAGCCCTGACCAGCGTCCCGGTGGGGTTCACGGTCCAGGCACCTCCGCGCATCGCGATCGACCTGCCCGGCGTCGGCAACGCGATGGGTCGATCCAACATTGAAATCAATCAAGGCAACTTGCGCTCGGTCAGTGTCGCCCAGGCCGGTGACCGCACCCGGTTGGTCCTGAACCTCAAGCAGGCAACCAGCTATCGCTCGCAACTGGAGGGCAAGGTCTTGATGCTGGTGCTCGACAGCGCGAGCGCGGCACCGGCCGCTGCTGGCGTACCCGCCGCGGCGCCGCCCCAGCGTTTTGCCGAAAGCCTCAATCCGTCGCAGCTCGCACTCAAAGGCATCGACTTCCGGCGTGGCGCCGACGGCGCCGGGCGCGTCATCGTTGATCTGCCCAACAACCAGGTCGGCGTCGACATCCGACCCCAAGGCAAGGGCCTGGTCGTGGAATTCCTTCGCTCGACCTTGCCGGAAAACCTGCGTCAGCGACTCGACGTGGCCGACTTCGGCACGCCTGTGCAATTTGTGTCCAGCACCCAGGCCGGAGATCGGGTGCGCATGGTGGTCGAGCCGCGCGGCGCCTGGGAGCACAGTGCCTACCAGAGCGACAACCAGTTTGTGCTGGAAGTGCGCCAACAAAAGGTCGATCCGAACAAGCTGACCCAGGGCCCTGGTTTTGCCGGCGAGAAACTGTCGTTGAATTTCCAGAACATCGAAGTTCGCGCCCTGCTTCAGGTCATTGCCGACTTCACCCATTTCAACGTCGTCCCCAGCGACACGGTCACCGGCAACGTGACCTTGCGCCTGAAGGACGTGCCCTGGGACCAGGCGCTGGACATCATCCTGCAGGCCAAGGGCTTGGGCTTGCGCAAGTCCGGCAACGTGATCTGGATCGCGCCCAAGGACGAGCTGGCCAACAAGGAAAAGGTCGAACTCGAATCCAAGGCGCAGATCGCCCTGCTGGAGCCGCTGCGCACCCAGTCCTTCCAGTTGAACTACACCAAGGCCGAAGAGGTGGCCAGGGGTCTGACCGGCTCGTCGTCCGGTCAGGGCGGAGGCGCCGGTGCCGGCAGCGGCAGCGGCAGCAGCAACTCGCGGATTCTGTCCAATCGTGGCAGCGTGCTGTACGAGACGCGCACCAACCAGTTGTTCGTCAGTGACATCCCTTCCAAGCTGGAAGAAATCCAGAACATGATCGCCAAGATCGACATCCCGGTTCGGCAGGTGTTGATCGAAGCACGCATCATCGAGGCCGACGACAAGTTCGGCCGCTCGCTGGGCGTGCGCCTGGGCGGTTCGGATTTGCGCGGCGTTCGCGGCGGGGTGCCCGGGTACGGCATCGGGATCGGCGACAACCGCGCCACGGTCGGAGGCAATCTGAATGCCGTCGGCGCTCAGACCGGGCAGGTCAACAGCTCGGGCGTTCCCTATTCCGACACCCAGTTCGTGAACCTGCCGGCCGTGCTGCAAGGCGTCACCAATTCGGCCGCGACCTTCGCGTTGTCCTTGTTCGGCGCGTCTTCCAATCGCTTCCTGAACCTTGAAATTTCGGCCCTCGAAGCCGATGGCAAGGGCAAGATCGTTTCAAGCCCCAGGGTTATCACCGCCGACCAGGTGAAGGCCTTGATCGAGCAAGGCACCGAGCTGCCTTACCAGACGGCGACTTCCAGCGGCGCCACCGCATTGCAGTTCCGCAAGGCCAACCTCAAGTTGGAGGTCACGCCGCAAATCACGCCCGAGGGCAATGTGATCCTCGATGTCGACGTGACCAAGGACAGTGTCGGACGCTCGACCTCGGCCGGGTTTGCGATCGACACCAAGCACGTCAAGACCCAGGTCCTGGTCGAGAACGGCGGCACCGTGGTGATTGGCGGAATCTTCGAGCAGGCGGATCGCGACGAGGTGGTGAAGGTCCCGTTCCTGGGCGACATCCCTTACCTTGGAAATCTTTTCAAGACCCGTTCCAAGTCATCCGACAAGACCGAATTGCTGATCTTCCTCACGCCCAAGGTGCTGAGTGACAAGACCGCCAATCGTTGAGTTGCAGCCTTGAAGTACACAGACGACATGCCTGGAGTGGGTTCGATGAGAATGATCAAGGGATTGGCCGCGCTCGCGCTCGGGCTGCTGCTCTCGTCGTGCGGTGGCGGAGGCGGTGACGCCGGCAGCTCAACTTTCGGGTCGGGCGGCGGCGCCAGCGCCGGAGGCGGAACGGGCACCGGGACGACCAGCGCCACCGAAGTCAACATCGGCCTGGCGGTTTTGAATTCGGCCGGGGCCAGCGTGAACAGCCTTTCGAGCGTCGAAACGGGTGTCGTTCGCGCCACGTTGAGCAACTCGGCCGGTGCCCCGGTGCCCGGGATCGTCGTCACGTTCGGCGAGACGGCGGGTTCGTTGTTGAAGTTTTCACCATCGACCAAGACCGCTTTGACAAACAGCCAGGGTCAGGCACAAATCGAAATCTCAGCCAACGACCCGACCATCATCGGCGCCACGTTGATCACGGTTCAAGCCGCCGGCGTCACGGTCGGCACGGTTCAGTCCAAGGCCATCGAGATCTCGTCAGGCGGAAGTTCGCCGGTTGTGCCGACGCCCAACGCCATCAACTTCATCCAGGTGGTCCCGGCCTCAAGCTCGATCGTCATCAAGGGCGCTGGCGGCGCGGGGCGTTCGGAGTCGGCCAACCTGACCTTCAAGGTGGTCGACGGCTCGAACACGCCGATCAAGGGCGCGAAGGTCAACTTCACCGTCAATCCGGCAAACTCGGTCACCCTGAACACTACCTCCGCTGACAGCAATTCAGACGGCCTGGTGACGACCACCGTGTCGTCTGGCGCCATCCCGACCGCCGTTGTGGTCACGGCGACTTCTGCGACCAACGCCTCCGCCACGACCCAGTCCGACACCCTGGTCGTCAGCAACGGCGTGGTCTTGCCGGCGGGTTTCGAGCTCGTCGCCAAGAAGTACAACCTTGACGGCACCTTGACCGGCGACAACACCGACATCACGGCCTTTGTCAGAGACGAATTCGGCAACCCGGTCCCGCAGGGCGTCGCGGTCAGCTTTGTCACCGACTACGGTGCGGTCGGCACCGCGACCTCCGGGGGTTGCACGACCAACAACGCGGGCCAGTGCACCGTGCCGTTCTCGGTTCAGGACCCACGTGGACGCGGACTGGCCACCATCACGGGGACGATCAAGAAGGGCAATGGCAGCGAAATCAATCGCAGCATCTTCATCAACATGTCGGCTTCGACGGGTGGCTATGTCGCAACGCTCGCGTCGGGTGGCATTCCGGCGTCGGTCACGACCAGCGCCGTCACCTGCAAAGCCAACATCGACCTGCTTCTTGCCGATGCTGAAGGCCGCGCACCCGCCGCCGGAACGCTGATTTCATCCACCGGCCCCAGCACCCTTGTCGTCAAGATCATCGATGGCACGCCGGTGCTGGACCAACGCGGCAGTGGCTTCCCGGCCGCACCGTTCAGCATTGAATTGGATACCACCGGGCTGGGTTGCAAGACGACCCTCGCCAATCTGAACCCTCAGACGGCATTCATGACCTTGAAATACACCACGCCCGGCGGTTCGGTTTTTGCGCAACGCGTCGTGGTGAACTACGCCATTCCTTGAGTTTCGATGCCGATCTCCCTGGTTGGCATGCCCGGGGGTGGCAAGTCCACCGTTGGCAGGCATCTGGCGCGCAGTCTGCAGACGCGCTTCGTCGACTCCGACACCGAGATCGAACGCCGCATTGGTTGCCCGATTCGCGTCTATTTCGAGCGTGAAGGGGAGGCGAGCTTTCGCGACATCGAACAAGCCGTCATTGCCGAACTCATCAAAGGCCAGAGCGGTGTCATTGCAACCGGCGGCGGCACCGTGCTGCGCGAAGCCAGCCGGCAGGCCCTGCACACCGGGACCACGGTGGTCTACCTGCGGTCTTCACCCGAGGACCTGTTTCGCCGGCTGCGCCATGACCTGCACCGGCCGTTGCTGCAAGTGGCCGACCCACTGCGCAGGCTGCGCGACCTCTTTGCCGAACGCGATCCGCTGTACCGCAAGACCGCGCACTTCATCATCGAGACCGGCCGGCCGTCGGTGCACACGCTCGTCAACATGGTGCTGATGCAGCTTGAGCTGGCCGGCCTGGTGCGTCCCGATCTGGTGCCCTCGCCGGTGGAGCCTCGCCCGGCGTCGTGAACTGAGCGCCGACACACCGGCCGTACACTGGCCAGCATGCTCGACACCTCATCCACTCCCCTGCGTGTGCCCATCGACCTGGGCGATCGGCGCTACGACATCCTGATCGGTTCGGGGCTGCTGGAGCGGCCCTCCAGCTGGTCGGGCCTGCCCAAGGCCAGCAGCGCGGTGATTGTCACCAACACCACCGTGGCCCCGCTGTACGCGCGTCGATTGCAAAACGCGCTGCGGGGGTTCTATGCGAACTTGCTGTTGATCGAGCTGCCCGACGGTGAGGCGCACAAGGATTGGGCGGCACTGAACCAGATCCTCAGCACCCTTCTCGAGGCCGGCTGTGACCGCAAGACGGTGATCTTTGCGCTGGGCGGCGGGGTCGTCGGCGACCTCGCGGGCTTCGCCGCGGCCTGCTACATGCGCGGCGTTGCCTTCGTGCAGGTGCCCACGACCTTGTTGGCGCAGGTCGACTCCTCGGTGGGCGGCAAGACCGCCATCAACCACCCGCTCGGCAAGAACATGATCGGCGCGTTCCACCAGCCCTTGCGTGTCGTTGCCGACATCGACACTTTGTCGACCTTGCCCAGGCGCGAGCTGGTCGCGGGGCTGGCCGAGGTCATCAAGTACGGTCCGATCGCCGACGAGGCGTTTCTCGGCTGGATCGAAACCAAGCTCGACGCGCTGCTGGCCGGCGACCCGGCGGCGCTGACCCGCGCTGTTCAACGGTCATGCGAAATCAAGGCGCAAATCGTGGGGCTGGACGAGCGCGAGGCCGGCATTCGCGCACACCTGAATTTCGGCCACACCTTCGGGCACGCCATCGAGACCGGCCTGGGTTATGGCGCGTGGCTGCATGGCGAGGCGGTGGGCTGCGGCATGGTGATGGCAGCCGACCTGTCGGTGCGACTCGGATTGATCGGCCGGACCTTCGCCGAACGCCTGACCCACCTGATTCGGGCGGCGGGCTTGCCGGTGCGCGCGCCCGATCTCGGCGTCGACCGCTACCTGCAACTGATGCGGCACGACAAGAAGGCCGAGGGCGGAGAACTGCGCTTCGTCGTCATAGAACAACCGGGTCGCGCGGGCGTGCGCGCCGCCCCCGACGACCTGGTGCGACAGGTCATCCAGGCGCACACCGGTTGACCGGGCCCCGGGTGGCGGCGTCGATGTTGCAACCCTTCGCCTGCGACCCGGCGTTGTCGCGCGGCCGCCAATTCGCGGAAGCGTCCGCTGGCCATGGCGATGAGTTCCAGCGCGACCGCGACCGCATCGTTCATTGCACCGCGTTTCGCCGCCTGGTCTACAAGACCCAGGTCTTCCTCAACCACGAGGGCGACCTGTTCCGCACCCGGCTGACCCATTCGCTGGAAGTCGCGCAGTTGGGGCGCCAGATCGCGCGCACGCTGGGCTTGAATGAAGATCTGGTCGAAGCGATTGCGCTGGCCCATGACCTCGGCCACACGCCCTTCGGCCACGCCGGCCAGGATGCGCTGGACGAAGCCTGCAAGCGCGTCGACCCGCGGCACGGCGGCTTCGAGCACAACCTGCAGAGCCTGCGGGTGATCGACGAACTGGAGCATCGCTACCCGGCCTTTGACGGTCTGAACCTGAGTTTTGAGACCCGCGAGGGCGTGCTGAAACATTGCTCGCCGCACAATGCCGAGCATTTGCTGGCGCGCGACCCCGGCGGCGTGGCGCAAAGGTTCATCGCTCGCACCCAGCCCAGCCTGGAGGCGCAGCTTTGCAACCTGGCCGACCCGCTGGCCTACAACGCCCACGACATCGACGATGGCGTTCGCTCCGGCTTGCTGGCCATGGAGCAACTCGACGACCTGCCGCTGCTGCAACAGTGTCGCGTGGCCGCGCTGCACGACTTTCCGGCCCTGACCGGGCGGCGCCTGTTGTTCGAAACCATAAGGCGCATGCTCGCGTTGCAAGTCACCGATGTCGTCACCGCCACGGCCACGTTGCTGGACCAGCATCGGCCGACCAGCGTCGACGCCGCCCGCCGGATGCCTCCCCTGGTGCGCTCCAGCGCACCGATGTTCCAGCATGGTTCGGACCTGACGCGATTCCTGCGCCGCAACCTCTATCGCCATCCCCAGGTCGTGGAAACCACCGATCGCGCCAAGCAGGTGATCCATGACTTGTTCCAGGCCTACCGCGCCGACCCGACCCAGATGCCGGCCGAACACGCCCGGCGCAGCGGCCTGCACCAGAGCGTGGCCGACTACATCGCCGGCATGACCGACCGTTTTGCGCTGCGTGAGCATGAGCGCATCACCGGCCGGCGGCTGTTCGCCTGACCCGACACGCCTGGACATCGGCAAGCGCCATGGCCCGACTCCCTCGCCTGTGCATCGCCGGCCAGGTTCACGTGCTGATCCAGCGGGTTCTTCAAGGCCAGGCGGTGTTCGCCGACCCCGCGGACCGGGGCGCCTACCTGGCGTGCCTCGGCGAGGCCGCCGCCAGGCACGGAGTGGCCTTGCATGGTTACGGGCTGATGGCTTCGGAAGTGCGCCTGCTGCTCACCCCGCCGGACACCGAGGCGCTGGGCCGGATGGTGCAGTTCATCGGGCGCCGTTTCGTCGCCGGGTTCAACCGCCGGCACGGGCGTCGCGGGGTGTTGTGGGAGGGTCGCTTCAGGGCCACGGTCATCGAGCCGGTCGAGTACTTCATGCCCTGCCTGCACTTCGTTGAAGGCGCGGTCGAGGGCGTTGCGCCCGACCCGGCCGGCGAGGGCGTGCCGTGGTCCAGCGCCGGTCACCACAGCGGTCTGCGCGCCGATGGGTTCATCACCGAGCATGCGGGCTTCTGGTCACTGGGGAACACGCCGTTCGACCGCGAGGCCGCGCATCGACGCGCGCTGCTGAAGCCGCTTACAGGTGCCCAGGCCGAGCGCATCGCTCAGGCGTCACTGCACGGCTGGGTGCTGGGCTCGGACGCCTTCGTGCGCGGCCTGGGCGGGCAGGGCGAACGCCGGTTGCGACCACTCGCGCCGGGCCGGCCGGCGCAAACAGTCCGGGCGGGTTCGGTCAATCGATCTGGCCCCTATTAGATAGAGCGACACCAAGATTGAATTTAATTGGGGACAGACCCCGATTAAAACCGCTTGAGGCTTTTGCTGCGCCGCAGTATTCTCGCCAGCCCTGAAGCTGCCGTCGCGGAGAGCGCCATGTCTCAAATCATCCAGCCGGTTGCCAGCCC
>JAYSVE010000974.1:0-2610 GCA_043718725.1 Methylibium sp. | reverse complement strand
GGGCCGGCACGCCCACCAGCACGCCGCCGCCGGCAAAGTCTTTCACGACCACGGCACCGGCGCCGACCACGGTGTCTTCACCGAGCCGCAGCCCCTGGCGCACCACCGCACCGGCACCGATGTGGCTGCGCGCGCCGATCGTCACATCACCACACACCAGCGCGCGCGGCGCCACATGCACCCAGGCGCCCAGGCTCACGTCGTGCTCGACCACCGCCGCGGTGTTGATGATGCAGCCCTCGCCGACGTCGGCGCCGGCTTGCACCACGCTCGCGGCGAGCAGTTGCGCTCCGGCGCCAATGCGCGCAAACGGCGAGACGATCGCGCTGGGGTGGCGCACACTGCCGAAGTGCCAACCACGGGCGCTGAGCCGTTGCTGCGTATTGCGCCGAATCGGCTCGGCGCGGCGGCTGCCCACGCCGCCGATGCCGTTGACCAGTGTCAAAGTCGGCGGCGCATGGGCGTCGAGCACGCCGTCACCGCCCAGCACCGGCAGGCCGCACAGCGTGCGGCCGTGGCGCGACGGATCGGCATCGGTAAATCCAAGCACCGCCTCGCCGGCGGCCAGCAGCGCGTCGGCCACCACGCAAGCATGGCCCCCCGCGCCGATGATGATGATTGGCAGCGTCATGGTTCGATCAGCTCGTCGGCGGCGTAGTCGCGGCCGGCCTGGCGGCCCAGCAGGCTCCAGTGCTCCATCGGCGAGATGCCGTGGCCGGGTCGTTTGTGGGTCAGCATGGCGGTGTTGAATGTTTCGCCCTTGCGGATGGCACGTGCCGCCACCACGCTGCGCCGGGCGATCGGACGGTTGCCCGCTTCTTGCGGCGCCGGCGCCTTGGTGGGCGAGCCGAGCGCACGCTCGATGTTTCGGATCGCGGCGACCAGATGGGCCAGTTCATCGGGTTCGAGCGACGCCGCGTGGTCCGGGCCGGGCAGCGCGCGGTCCAAGGTGAAATGCTTTTCGATGATGGTGGCGCCGCGCGCCACGGCCGCGATCGAGACTTCGATGCCGGCCGTGTGGTCGGAGTAGCCCACCGGCAGCCCGAACGCGCTGGCCATGGTGTCCATCGCGCGCAGGTTGACCGCTTCGGGCGGGGCGGGGTACTGGGTGACGCAGTGCAACAGCGTGACGTGTTCGCGCAGAGCCTGGCGGCCTTCGGCGCCTGTGTAAGCCGAATCGAAATCGGCGCGGCCGGTGGGCTCGCGGTCGATCGTCAAACCGAAGGCGATGACGCCGAGGGCCTGCTCGATATCGGCCAGCGTGCTCATGCCGGTCGAGACGATCAGCGGCCGGCGCAAGCGGGCGGCCTGCAACAGCAACGGGCCGCAAGTGATGTCGCCCGAGGGGATCTTGATTGCCGGCATGTCGAGCGTGGCCAGGAAGGACAGGCTTTGCGCGTCGAACCCGGTGGACATGAAGCGGATGCCGCGCTCGTGGCAACGCGCCAGCAGCGTGTGGTGATCGGCCGGGGTCAGCTCCAACTGGCGCAGCATGGCCAATTGCGATCCCGCTTCGTGCGTGTTGGTGACCTGGTACTCGGCCTTGGCGGCCCCGGCGGTGGCCAGTTGGTCGGCCTTGAAGGTCTGGAACTTCACGACGTCCGCGCCGGCGTCGGCGGCGACATCGACGAGTCGCAGCGCAAGTTCAAGCGAGCCGTTGTGGTTGACACCGGCCTCGGCAATGATCATGGTGCGCTCAGACATGGCCGGCCTCGATCAAGTGAAACCGCTTCTTCAAGAGTTCGGCCGCGGGGGGCAGGTCTCGCAGCAGGTCGACGATGCGTCTGGCGCTGCAACCGTCGCCATAGGGGTTGACGACGGCGCTGCAATCGAGTGCGACGGCGCGGTGGATCGTGTCGGTGATGGCGTGGCGCTGTGCCTCGCAGTGCAACACCGACGCGCCAGCGAGTCGCCCGCGCTGGCGCTCGCCGATGTCAACCGTCGCCACTCGGAAGGACGGCGCCTCGTACAAGCCGCTCGACGAGTTGCCGACCACCGCGTCGACCTGCGCCATCAGGCTCAGATAGCGCAGTTGGCCGAGAGACGCATACACATGAACGCGGTCCGGCCGCTGCGCCGCCCAGGTGTCGAGCGCCGCGGCCATCGCGCGTCCACCGGCGTCGGCGTTGGGGCGTGTGAACCACAGGATCATGCGCGGGTCCAGAGAATCCAGGGCAGCAAGAAGTTCGGTGAACTGCTCGATGCCGTTGCTCGTCGCCAGCGTGACGGGATGGAAGGTCACGAGCAGGTTGCGTGAACCGAGCTTGGCTCCCAGCGCCGCTTCAATCGCCTGCCGGTCCAGCAGCGCGCTGCGCTTCAGGTGATCGATCCCGGGGCTGCCGACCACATGGATCCGCATCGGGTCCTCGCCCAACTGGCGCAGCCGCCTGGCCGAGAGTTCGTTGGTCACCAGGTGCAGGTGGGACATCTTCGTGATGGCGTGGCGGATCGATTCGTCAAACGCGCCTTCGGTGGTGTCGCCGCCGGCAATGTGCGCAACTGGAATGTTGTGCACCAGGCAGGCCTGCGCCGCGGCAAGGATCTCGAAGCGGTCGCCGAGCAGCACGACCACATCGGGACGCAACTGCTCGAAGGCATCGGACATGCCGA
>JAYSVE010000973.1:0-2612 GCA_043718725.1 Methylibium sp. | reverse complement strand
GCCGCCGCCGCGATGATCGCCCAGAACACAAAGAAGGCGACGCTGTAGACCGCCTGTGGCGGCCATGCCGCGGCCGAGCCGCCGAAGCCATGCAACTCGCCGGGGTCGACCAGCTCGAACACCAGGATTTCCAGCACGCCGGCCATCACGAAGGCAGGCCACAGGATGATCAACGCGCGCTGTTTCATGGGCGGCTCCCGCGTGGGTGGGGCATGCGCCTCAGCGCTGCGGTGTGGCCGCGTGGTTGCGCGCCTTCATCGCCGGCGCCAGGCTGTCCTTGGGGCTGGCGGGCACGGCCACTTCGGCGGCCAGCGGCGCCTGGCCGGGGCGCGCGTCGGTGAGCACCGGGTCGATGTGGCGCCACGCCACCACCGCTGTCGCCAGGCTGGCCAACACCACCGACAGCGGCCCGCTGATCACGACCCAGACCATGGGCACGCGCCACCAGGGCAGCGGGGGGGTTGGGTCGGCGGCAGCGCCGACGCCGCGGTCTGATGGCGCGGGGGCGGGTGGGCGCGGTGGGTTCATCGCTGGCTCCTGGTTCAACGTGGCACGACAAAGGTCGACTTCTCGGTCACCACGGCGGCGGCCTGGCCGGCATCGGCGACGCGGGTGATCTCGAAGCGCAAGGCATGCGCGCCCGGCCCCAGCACCTGCGCCGCCTGCGGCGCCAGTTGCACGTTCACCGCGACCCAGCGCGCCTGGGTGGCGTCGACCTCGACCTCGGCGGTCGAGGCGATGCGCGCGCCGCGCAACCCGGCAATGTCGACCCGGTAGCGCTGCGGCAGTTCGGTCGCGTTCATCACCTGCAGGCGGTAGACGTTCTCGACCGAACCGCCCTCGACCAGCCGGGCCAGCGCACCGCGGTCGCGGATGACGTCGACGCGGAACGGGCTGCGCAGCGCCAGGCTCGTGACGAAGGCCAGCACGATGGCCAGCAGGATGGCGCCGTAGACCAGCACCCTCGGCCGCAGCACGCGCTGCAGCATCTGCGCGCGGCTCCATTGCCGGTCCAGCCCGGTCTGGGTGGCAAAGCAGATCAGGCCGCGCGGGTAGTCCATCTTGTCCATCACGCTGTCGCACACGTCGATGCAGGCCGCGCAGCCTATGCATTCGTACTGCAGGCCATTGCGAATGTCGATGCCGGTCGGGCACACCTGCACGCACAGCGTGCAATCTATGCAGTCGCCCTTGCCCAACGCCGGCAGCGCGCGGTGTTCGGTGGCGCGCGGGCGCGAGCCGCGCGGCTCGCCGCGTTGCGGGTCGTAGCCGACGATCAGCGTGTCCTTGTCGAACATCGCGCTCTGAAAGCGCGCATACGGGCACATGTACTTGCAGACCTGCTCGCGCAGGTAGCCGGCGTTGCCGTAAGTCGCCAGGCCGTAGAACAGCACCCAGAACCATTCCCACGGGCCGAAGCTCAGGTTCGCGGCCTCCTGCATCAGGGTGCGGATCGGCGTGAAGTAGCCGACTAAGGTCAGGCCGGTCCACAGCCCGATGGCCAGCCAGGCCACCTGTTTGCCGCCCTTGCGCAGCCACTTTTGCGCCGTCCACGGGCCGGCGTCCAGCTTCATGCGCTTTTGCCGGTCGCCCTCGATGCGGCGCTCGACCCACATGAAGATTTCGGTGTAGACCGTTTGCGGGCAGGCGAACCCACACCAAAGCCGCCCGGCGACGGCGGTGAACAGGAACAGCGAATACGCACTGATGACGAGCAGCGCGGTGAGGTAGATGAAGTCTTGCGGATACAGCACCAGTTTGAAGATGTAGAAGCGCCGCGACGCCAATTCGAACAGCACCGCCTGGCGGCCATTCCAGTCCAGCCACGGCAGGCCATAGAACAGCAGTTGCGTGCCCCACACGAACACCCAGCGCCAGGTGGCGAAGCGGCCGCTGACCGAGCGCGGATAGATCTTGCCTTCCGACTGGTACATCGACACCACCGCCGTCGCGGCGTCGTCGGCCGGATTGATGGGGATGACGCGCCGGGTTTGCGGGTCATTCATCGTGGCGGCTTTCGACCACGGCCGGGCAGAGCAAGCCGTGGAATCGTTTCGGGCTCGTCACTTCGTCGCCACCGCCCCAGGCTGCGAAAGGCTCCACACATAGGCCCCCAGCACATGGATCTGCTCGGCGCTCAGGCGTCCCTGCTGCGCCGGCATCACATTCGTCTTGCCGTTGTTGACCATCGCGACGATGAGATCCTCGCCCCAGCCGTGGAGCCATATCTTGTCGGTCAGGTTCGGTGCGCCCAGGGCCTGGTTGCCCTTGCCGTCGACGCCGTGGCAGGCGGCGCAGGCCCCGAATTTGCTCTTGCCCAGTTGGGCGGCAATGGAGTTGTGCGCGCTGTCCGACAGGCTCAGCACATGGTTGGCGACATTGCGCACGTCCTCGGCCGTGCCCACCGCCGCGGCCATCGGCGGCATCGCGCCGCGCCGGCCTTGGGTGATGGTCTCGCGAATTCTTTCGGGCGTGCCGCCAAAGAGCCAATCGTTGTCGGTCAGGTTCGGGAAGCCCTTGCTGCCCTTGGCGTCCGAGCCGTGGCAGGTGGCGCAATTGTTGATGAACAGCCGCTCGCCGATGCCCATCGCGGCGCGGTCCTTGGCCAGGGC
>JAYSVE010000972.1:0-6060 GCA_043718725.1 Methylibium sp. | reverse complement strand
ACCTTCAGACCTTCACCGATATCCAGGGCCGGCTGGCGGACCAATCCATCGGTGGCTTCGATCCGAACGCGCTCAACCCGGAGCTTTGGACCCAGTTTCTGAACGGCCAGGCGCCGGCTGTGCAGGGGCTGATGGGCACCTACATGGAGCAATCCAAGACGATGTTCCAGCAGATGCAGGAACAGATGGCCAAGCAGGCCGAGGTGTTGTTTCCCGGCATGCCGGGGTTCGCCCAGCCCAAGCGTTGAGGGGCGCGTGCCCGGATCGGTGAAAATCCGCCGATGACCCAGGCCACGACAGACACCCCGACCTCGACTTCGCCGCGCATCGGTTTTGTCTCGCTGGGTTGTCCCAAGGCACTCACCGACTCCGAGCTGATCCTCACGCAATTGCGCGCCGAGGGCTACGAGACCTCCAAGACCTTTGCCGGCGCCGACCTGGTGATCGTCAACACCTGCGGCTTCATCGACGACGCGGTCAAGGAGAGCCTGGACACCATCGGCGAGGCGCTGGCCGAGAACGGCAAGGTCATCGTCACGGGTTGCCTGGGCGCCAAGGCGGGCGACGGCGGCGCCAACCTGGTGCGGCAAATGCACCCCAGCGTGCTGGCCGTGACCGGCCCGCACGCCACGCAGGAAGTGATGGACGCGATCCACCTGCACGTGCCCAAACCGCACGACCCGTTCATCGACCTGGTCCCGCCGCAAGGCATCAAGCTGACGCCGCGCCATTACGCCTACCTGAAGATCAGCGAAGGCTGCAACCACCGCTGTTCGTTTTGCATCATCCCCAGCATGCGCGGCGACCTGGTGTCGCGACCCATCGGCGACGTGCTGGGCGAAGCCCAACGCCTGTTCGAAGCCGGTGTAAAAGAGTTGCTCGTCATCAGCCAGGACACCAGCGCCTACGGCGTCGACGTCAAGTACCGCACCGGCTTCTGGGACGGCAAGCCCGTCAAGACGCGCATGGCCGACCTGTGCGAGAAACTGGCCGAACTGGCGGCCCAACATGGCGCCTGGGTGCGGCTGCACTACGTCTACCCCTACCCCAGCGTCAACGACATCCTGCCGCTGATGGCCAGCGGCGCGATCCTGCCGTACCTGGACGTGCCGTTCCAGCATTCGCACCCGGACGTGCTCAAGCGCATGAAGCGCCCGGCCAACGGCGAGAAGAACCTCGAACGGTTGCAGGCGTGGCGCGCGGCGTGCCCCGAGATCGTCGTTCGCAGCACCTTCATCGCCGGCTTTCCCGGCGAGACCGAGGCCCAGTTCGAGCACCTGCTTGATTTCATCCGCGAGGCCCAGATCGACCGCGCCGGCTGCTTTGCGTACTCGGCCGTCAATGGCGCGACCGCGAACGACCTGCCCGGCATGCTGCCGATCGAAGTCCGCGAGGAACGCAAGTCCCGCTTCATGGCGGTGGCCGAAGCGGTGGCTGTCGCCAAGCTGCTCCGGCGCATCGGCGCGACGATGCAGGTGCTGGTCGATTCGGCGCCGGCGTTGGGGCGCAAGGGCGGGGCGGGGCGCTCGTACGCCGACGCGCCCGAGATCGACGGCAGCGTCAGGTTGCTGGCTCCCGAGAAGGCGTCCAAGACCTTGAAGGTGGGCGAGTTCACCCGCGCCAGGATCGTCGACACCCAAGGCCACGACCTGATCGGCCAGCCGGTCTGAGCGGCCCGGGCGCAGAGGTTTCCGAATGTCCAAACCCAAGTCGCTGAGCACTTCGCTGATCCAGCATCGGTACCGGCCGCCGGCCGGCTTCGAGGCGCCGCAAGTGGCCGTGCACAAGGCCTCGACGGTGATCTTCAAGGACTGCGCGGCGCTGCACGAACGCAACTGGAAGCACAAGTCCGGCTACACCTACGGCCTGCATGGCACGCCGACCACCTTCACCCTTGAGGAGCGCATCGCCACCCTTGAGGGCGGGCTGCAGACCTTGCTGCTGCCCAGCGGCCTGGCGGCCGTGGCCCTGGTCGACATGGCCTTGCTCCAGACCGGTGACGAGGTGCTGCTGCCCGAGAACGCCTATGGCCCGGGCAAGGAGCTTGCGCGTCACGAACTGACCCGCTGGGGCATCAGCCACCGCCTTTACGACCCGATGGACCCGCGGGCCCTGGCCGCCATGATCACGCCCGCGACCCGGCTGATCTGGCTAGAGGCCGCCGGCTCGGTGACCCTGGAGTTTCCCGACCTCGCCGGCCTGCTTCAAGTGGCCAGGAGCAAGGGCGTGACCAGCGTACTCGACAACACCTGGGGCGCCGGCGTGGCCTTCAACGCCTTTGACCTGGGCGACGGGCTGGGTGTCGACATTTCCGTGCAGGCGCTGACCAAATACCCCTCGGGGGGCGGCGATGTGCTGATGGGGTCGGTGACCACGCGCGACGAGGCCCTGCACCACCGGCTCAAGGCCACGCACATGCGCATGGGCTGGGGCGTGGGCGGCGCCGACGCCGAACTGGTGCTGCGCTCGCTGCCCTCGCTGGCGCTGCGCTACGCGGCCCAGGACCGCTCGGCGCGCACGCTTGCGCACTGGTGCGCCGGGCGCGCCGAGGTCTCCCAGGTGCTTCACCCAGCCTTGCCGGGCTCGCCCGGCCACGCCCATTGGCAACGTTGTTGCACCCAGGCGGCGGGCTTGTTCTCGGTGGTTTTCGACGCGCGCTACAGCCCTGCCCAGGTGCACGCCTTTGTAGACGCCCTGAAGCTTTTCAGAATCGGCTACTCGTGGGCCGGCCCGGTCAGCCTGGTGGTTCCGTATGAGCTCGGGTTGATGCGTGCGGCGCCGGCGTGGGCCGGTACCCTGGTGCGGTTTTCGGTCGGGCTGGAAGCGGTCGAAGACCTGTTGGCCGATCTTGAGGCGGCGCTGACCTCGTCTTTGGCAAGCGGCTGATCGTTGGCCGGTTTCGATGAGACCTTGTGTCTCATCAACCGGCCTTTTTGTCGAGCGCCGACTTCGCGCCTTTGGCGCTCAGGCCTACGGCTTTGATGAGACTTTGTGTCTCATCAATCGTCCCTTTTGTCGAAAGGGCCGACTTTGCGCCTTTGGCGTTCAGGCCTACGGCTTTGATGAGACTTTGTGTCTCATCAATCGTCCCATTTCCCGGTCCCAGTCGCGCTTCTTTTCGGTGTCGCGCTTGTCGTGTTCGGCCTTGCCTTTGGCGAGGGCGATTTCGGCCTTCACCAGGCCGCCTTTGTAGTGCAGGTTCATCGGCACCAGCGTGAAGCCTTTTTGCTCGACCTTGCCAATCAGCCGCTTGATTTCTTCCTTGTGCATCAACAGCTTCTTGGTGCGATCGGCTTCGGGGTGCACGTGCGTCGACGCGCTGCGCAAGGCGTTGATGCGGCAGCCGATGAGGTACAGCTCGCCATCGCGGATCACCACGTAGCCGTCGGTCAACTGCACCTGACCGGCCCGCACGGCCTTGATCTCCCAACCTTGCAGCACCATGCCCGCCTCGTGGCGTTCTTCGATGTGATAGTCAAAATTGGCGCGGCGGTTTTCGGCGATGGACATGAAGGACCCGAGGGCCCGGCACTGGGCCTGGGCAAGCTCGCATTGTATGAAGCCGCGCGGCCCGCCGGCCCGCGCTGGCCTCGCGGCGTCGTTCGACTTCAGCGCGACTTCAGCGATATTGGGCCGCCGGCGAGTCGGTGATGATCTCGGCGTAGTTCAACATCGGCAGCGGCGGCGGCAGTTTCAGCCGCTCGGCCGCGCTGATGCGCACCTGGTAGGAAAAGCGCTTCAAGGTTTCGATCGGGATCGTCGACGGCACGGCTTTGCCGACCAGGATCTGCTCGGCCTTGTGCGCGGTGAACTGGCCGACGCTGTAATAGCGGCTGACCAGGCCGGACAACGCACCGGCCTGCATCAGTTGCTCGGTCGAGGCGAAGGTCGGCAGACCGACTTCCATCGCGGCCGGGATGATCACGTCTTGGGCCAGCGTGCCCAAAAAGCTGTCCGGCGGGAGGTAGAGCCACTGGGCCTTGGCTTCCTTCAATTCGTGCACCAGGTCGGCGGCGCCTTCGGCGCTGACGTTGCGCTTGGCGTCCAGGCGGAAGGTGCGCTCTATCGTGTCGAAGCCGCGCTCGCGTCCGAGTTTGCGGATTTCTTCCAGCACCACGACCGAGTTCTTCTCGGTCGGCGTGTACAGCACCCCGAGCGTCTGGAACGGTCGGTATGCGGCCATCGCCTTGATTTGTGCCGCGACCGGGGCAACGTGCACCACGCCGGTCACGTTGCGACGCACCGCGGTCTCTTTCTCGGAGACGATCTTGGCCAGCGTCGGCGACGCGACCAGCGTGAACACCACCGGGATGTCGGTGATGTGGCGAGCCGGGTTGATGGCGTCGAACGGCCCGAGCACACCCAGCGTGACCGAGGTGCCCCAGGTGTAGACCAGATCGGGACGGGCGGCCCGAATCTCATCGAGGATGGCGGGCATCTTGGTCGCGTCCCGGTTGATGTCGCGGTAGGTGATCTGGACCGGGATCTTGCGCGAGGCAAAGTATTCCTCGAAGCCCTTTTCGACATCGGTCATGCCCCGAAACGTGATCGCAAAGATGTGGTGTGGCCGCGAGGACGAGCGCCTGGCCGAGGCGGCCATCTCCTGGACCTGCGCCTGGGCATGGGCCAGCGTCAATGCTGACGTGGGCAGCGTGGCCGCCAGCGCCGCGCCCAGCAGGTTGCGGCGGGAAGGGTTCTTGAACATCGGTTTCTCCTTGTCTATGCAGGGGCCAGGGCCGGGGCCGGCGTGCGGCGCGTGGCCATCACGAAGCCCAGGCCGCAAATCAGCGCCAACGAGCCGGTGGCGACAAAACTGGTGCGGTAGCCGAACTGCAACACCAGCACGGCGGCGATCATTGGGCCCAGGGCGTTGCCCAGGCGTTCGAGCAGACGGTAGACGCCGTACACCGCGGGTTCGCCCATCGCGGCGACTTCCGCGTCGCAGTGTTCCCGCACCAGCGCGCTCTGGGCGGCAATCGACAGGGATTGCCCGAGCCCGATCAGGAAAGTGGCGGCCAACACCCAGCCGACGCTGCCGCCGGCCAGCAGCAGCAAACCACCGCTGCCGGAAATCAGCAGCCCCGCACCGACCAGCCATTCCATGCGTTCACGCGAGTTGGCGAAAGTCGCGGCAAGTGGCGAGACCACGGCCATCACGACGGCGTAGGTCATCAGCACCCGACCCACCACCGACTGCGAGCTGCCGATCGACAAGAGGTACAACGGCACGAGATAGAAGCACACCCCGGTGAGCAGGATCTTGGCCGGCATCGCCGCCAGGCCGGTCACCGTCATGAACCGTTTGTTCACCAGCAAGGTGCCGATCTCGCGCACGCTGGGCGCCTTGGCCGCGATGCGTTTCGGGTCGGCGGGAGCGGGGCCCGGGAGCAACTGGATGATGGTCATGGAGCCGAGCGCGAGCAGCGCCGACACCCCGAGGGTCAAGCGCTCGCCGATGTTGTCGGCCAGGATGCCGCCGATCGACGGGCCGCAGACCGCGGCCACCATGATGGCGCCGACGAACAAGGAAAAACTGCGGGCCCGGTTGGCGATGGATGAATGCTCAAGCACATGAGCCTGGGCCGCGACAAAGACCATGGCGTAGCCCAGGGCGCACAGCGAGCGCCAGAGCAGCAGGTCCAGCACGTTGCCGGCAAAGGCACTGGCTGCGAAGCCCCCGGCCGCGATGCCGGCGCCGACCAGCATGGCGTGCCGGTTCCCGACCCGCTCGCTGTAGGCGCCCAGGAAGGGTTGGCCCACGGCCACGATCAGCATGAACAGCGCAATCGGCAGGCCGACCACGATTTCTGGCGACAACCAGGGGATGGGAATCAGCAAGCCCTTGATGTAGCCGGGCAGGAACGGCCGGGTCAGTTCCTCGGCGAGGATGAACAGGAACAACGGCGCCCGCACCTTGGCGAGGTGGCTTTCATCGGCCCGCTCCGAGGCCGGCGCGGCGCCAAAGCGATAGCGCTTGCCGATCGCCTTCAGGCCTTCATAGGCCGCATTCAACCTCGGCGGGCGTTCGTGCGCCGGGTTGCGCCGCCCGATGTCGACGTC
>JAYSVE010000971.1:0-15131 GCA_043718725.1 Methylibium sp. | reverse complement strand
GTCGGTCCAGCGAATCGCTCACGTCGTCCGTTCCGGTGCCGATGATGTTTTCGCGCGACCCGACGCCGCTCGTCTTGGTTCGTGGCGCCAACTCGCTGGCTTCGATCGCCAGTTTTTGGCGGATGGCCAGGGCCCGCTGCGCCGACAGCTTGTCGTTGAAGGCTTCGCCGCCGGTGCGGCTGGTGTGGCCGACGACATGCATGCAAACTTTTGTCTGCGCGGCCTGCTTGGCGATCTGGCGCATCCACAGCGCATAGGGTCCGCTGACCTTGGGGTCGGACCAGAAGTCGGTCGTGCCTGGGTTGAACAGGAACTTCACGCCCAGGCTGTTGCCGGCGATGCCCAGGGCCACGACCTTGCCGAACGCCTGCTCGGCCTCCTGCATGCGCCCGAGTTTCCAGCTCGTCAGGTAGATGCCGTTCAGGGTGCGCAGTTGCTCGCCCGAGGGTGTGGCCAGCGCCACCTTGAAAAGGTCCAGCGCTTCCTGGAACTTGTCGTTGTTGTAAGCCACGGTCGCCTCGTTGATCGTGGTCGCCGTCGCCAGCCGCTCGAAGTAGTCCTTGTCGGCCGGCTGTCCCGGCGGGGTCTGGCTGGTGCGGACGTAGCCGTCGACGACCTTGTCCTTCACCAGCACCGGGCTGTCGCGGAAGTAGGGCGTCGGCGTGGTGTCCAGGCCGTCGTCGCGCGCCCTGGACGACGCCTGCGCGACGACGGTGCCGGTCTTCACCTCGGTCAGCGCCAGGTTGATCTGGAACGGCGCTCGCGCACCGGCTGCACCGGTCTTCTGGTCCTGCAGGCGCGTCATCGTTCCGTTCAACACGTACTGCGACCGGTTCAGGTTGGCCAACTGGAACGGCAGCACCGGCAGTTGCGCATGCTTGCTGGCCAGCCGCGCCGCCACCTTTTCTTCGAGCTGGCGCGTCACCACGGTTTGCTGGCCCGAGGCACTGTCGATCATCGGGTCGATCACGAGCGCCCGCTTGTCGAGCGCTTCGAGCTTGGCCAACGTTTCGAGCTTGGCCATGAAGGCGGGCAGCTTCTGGGTCTGCGCCGCCAGGCTGTCGGTGGCCTCGGCAACGGCCTGGTCGAACGAGGCCAGTTCGGTGCTGGCGGTCTGCTTGGGCGCGGCGCAGCCGGCAAGCGCCAGCAGCACGCCAATCGAGACCAGAAGCCAGGTCGGGGCAAGCCAGTTCGGGATAAGCCGGGATGGGGTTGCATTCATTTTCCGCACTCCTGTTTGAGCAAGGCCATTTCCGCGTCGCTCAGTTCTTCGCCGATCGACGCACGATGGATGATGTCAGCGCAGCGCCCGCTGGACAAATTTCTGGCGGCTTTGCGCTGCGCCGGTAGGCCGTCCGGCGCGGCCGCGCGAGGCGCCCGCGGCGCAGCCGCTCTGGGGGGAGGGGCCGCTTCGGCAGCCGGCGCCGGCCCATCGACGGTGCCGGTCGCGGGCCGCTCGTCCTGCGCCGCGAGGGGTGGCAAGGTCGGCGGCGGGGCCTGCAGCCGCGGCGGTTCAGGGGGTTCAGGCGCTTCAGTCGCAGCGGGTGAAGCGGGAGAAGCGGGTGAAGCGGGAGAAGCGGGAGAAACGGGTGTAAGCGCCGGGGCGGCGGCGCTTGGGATCGGCGCTGCGGCCACCGGCGAAGGCGGCGGCGTGGTCGATGCTGTCGGCTCGACAGGCCCGGGATGCCGCGGGCTCCACCAGGCAAAGCCCGCCGCGGCCGCGGCGAGAGCCAGCAACGCAGCCGCGCCGGCCATGACGGCGGGCCGATGGGCCCGCGGTGTGGCCGGCGGTCGCGCCTGTGGGGGTGCCGGCTGCTCCAACGCTGCCGGTGGCTCAGAGGCCGGTTCAAGCGAGGGGGGCGACCTTCGTTGCACCGTCGGTGCGCTTCGCTCCTCGCGCGGCGGCACCTTGTGAGTGCGCGCTGGCACGTCCGGCGCCGGCGGGTCCAATGGGTCTGATAGGGCGTCCGATGCGGCGTCCAACGGAGTGGGCAGCGTCGACATCCGGTCCAGAACGTCGGCCGCGCCGTGCGGCGGCGCCAGGAACCCGGCGCCGATCAACGCGCGCAGCTCTGCCACGCTCTGCGGCCGGTTCTTCGGCAACACTGCCAGCGTGCAGTCCATGGCGCGCAGAAACTCATCTCCGTAGCGCCCTGCGGCGACCCGTGCCAGTGGTTCGCGCCGGTCCTCCATGAAGCGCGTCAGCGCTTGCGGCGGCGTGCGCCCGGTGATTGCAAACTGCACGACCGATCCCAGCGCGTACAGATCCGTCCACGCCCCTTGCGACATGTCCGGGATGTCGCCGTATTGCTCGACCGGCGCGTAGCCGGTCTTCAGGATCACGGTCAAGGCCTGCGTCATGTCGCCGATGACGCGACGCGCTGCGCCGAAGTCGAGCAGCATCGGCCGCCCGTCGGGAAGGATCAGGATGTTGTCGGGCGCGATGTCGCGGTGATAACAATGGGCCGAATGCATCAGTTCCAGCGCATCCAGCAGCGGGTGAAGGAGGGCCTTCAGCGTCGCCTCGTCGGGCGGGGCGCCCAGGCGCTTCAGCATCGTGCCCAGCGTGATGCCCTCGTAATAGGGCATGACCATGTAGGCCGTGCCATGGGCCTCCCAGAATCGATGCACCTTCAACAATGACGGGTGGTCGAACTTGGCCAGCAGGCGCGCCTCATTGACGAAACTGCGCAGCCCTGCCGAGAACGTCTCCAAGTGCCGGTCCGAATGCACCGCCACGGTCAACGCCTGCGTGCGCGTTGCCAGGCCGCTGGGCATGTATTCCTTGATCGCGACCTTGCGCTCCAGCGACAGGTCGTGGGCCAGGTAGACGATCCCGAACCCCCCTTGACCGATGACGGACAGGATCTCGAATTCATTCAGGCGGGTGGCCGGCGGAAGGGCGTTGGCGAATTCGCCGAGTTGGGCCATGCCGGTCGCAGCACCAGCACCACCCAAAGTACGGTCATCGTCGTCGAGCCCTGTCATGACAGGCAGATGAATCGGGGCATGCTGTCGCGCCTTTACGCAAGCGGGCTTCGCACGGCACGCGCATCACCCGGGGCTCCTGCTTCGGCATGAAATCGGCGCCGACACGTCCTTTGCACTGTATGCCAGCCTGGATTGATTTTCTGGTGACCTTCGGCCACCCCTCGAACCCGATGGCTGTCGATGACTTTCAGCCCGGCTGAGCAAGGTTGGCTTGACGCCGTGGCCGATCAAGGCGCGCGCAGGCCGGGCAGGCCGATGCCAGTCGCCATGGCGCCTGCGTGGGGGCCGGCGACAGCCGCATCTACCGCTACCGGGCCGGGTAGCTGCAACAGCTCACGCGCGACCACTGCCAGCTCGAAGCGGTGCGGTCGCAACAGGTGGGGGCCGGCGGAGGCGTCGGTGCCCTTGCTCCTGATCGTGATGGCGCAGCGGATGGGCGCCAGTGCGGTCGACATCGGCCTGATCTTCAGCGCCGGCGGTGTGGGCGGCGTGCCGGGCTCGCTGGGGGGTGGCCGCATTCAGCGCGGCCTTGTATTACCATTCTTCGGCCCGGTAACACTTCAGGGGAATCGCATGACAACCACGCTGACCACCAAAGGCCAGGTCACCATCCCCAAGCGGATACGCGACGAACTGCAATTGCTGCCCGGAGCGCCGGTGCAGTTTTCGGTCAACGCGGCCGGCGAAGTGGTCCTGCACCGGCCACGCCCAGCGAAGGGGTTGCGCCGACCCCAGCCCGACCGATTCGACGCTGTGCGGGGCCGCGCCGACGTGCGCTGGCGGACTGACGAATTGATGAAGCTGCTGCGCACCGACGACTGATGCTGCTGGTCGACACCAACGTCCTGGTGGACGTCCTGCAGAACGACCCGCAATGGGCGGACTGGTCCATCGCCCAGATGCGCGCGCAGTCCAGCCTTCACGCCCTGGTGATCAACCCCATCATCTACGCCGAGATGTCGTTGTCTTTCTCGACCCTGGAAGCGCTCGACGATGTGGTGGACACGCTGGCGCTGGAATTGCGCGAGATACCGCGGCCCGCCCTGTTCCTGGCGGCCAAGGCCTACGCGCAGTACCGCAGGCGCGGTGGCAGCAAGCTGCAGGTGCTGCCGAACTTCTTCATCGGCGCCCATGCCGCCGTCGAGGGTTGGCCACTGCTGACGCGCGACGCCAGCCGGTTCAGAACCTACTTTCCGACGCTCGACGTGGTGGCGCCTTGAGGGCCGATTCAGGGCGCTGGGGCGAACGACGGCAGTGGGTCGACACCACAACGCGGGTCGTGGCAAAGCGCGCGGGCGCTGCACGGGCGCTGCACCTTCCCGCCTGAAAAGCCCATGCCGCGCGCCCAGCACCTCAGCCTGCGTTTAGGATGAACGTACCGGTCATCAGTTGGAGAACGAATGTGACCCCCAAGAACACCCTCTGCCTCTGGTACGACGGCACCGCGCTGGACGCCGCCAAGTTCTATGCCCAGACCTTCCCGGACAGCGCGGTGGGAGCGGTCCTTCGCGCGCCTGGCGACTATCCGGCGGGCAAGCAGGGCGATGTGTTGACGGTCGAGTTCACCGTGATCGGCATCCCTTGTCTTGGCCTGAACGGTGGCCCGGCGATCAAGCACGACGAGGCTTTTTCGTTCCAGGTGGCGACTGACGACCAGGCCGAGACCGACCGCTTGTGGAACGCGATTGTGGGCAACGGCGGCCAGATGAGCGCCTGCGGCTGGTGCAAGGACAAGTGGGGCCTGTCGTGGCAGATCACGCCACGCGCTCTCACTGCCGCGATCACCGATCCTGATCCCGCCGCCGCCAAGCGCGCTTTCGAGGCGATGATGCAGATGGGAAAGATCGACATCGCGGCGATCGAAGCGGCCCGGCGTGGTTGAGGTTGCTGAGCTCGATTGCGATTGCCCCGGGAGGCTGCCCGTATCGAGTGACTGATTCCCGGTGAGCCGCCAGGCAACCGGACCGGGCCAGAAGTTGGCGATCTGTGGCGACCGCTTTGCCTCCCCGAGCCAACTACGGGCTGGTCACGAGCGTCTAGTGTGGCGCCCATAGAATTGGCGTACGACAGGGCGGCTAGGGTGGAGACAAGGCTATGGCGATCCCGGACTTTCAGTCATTGATGCTTCCCGTGCTGAAGGAGTCTGCTGCAGGCGAGGCGCGTATTTCTGATGTCGTCGCCGTACTCGGAGCCAAGCTGGCTTTGACTGAGGCGGAGCTGTCAGAGCTCTTACCCTCGGGCAAACAGACGACGTTCGCCAATCGCGTGAACTGGGCCAAGAGCTACCTAGGCAAGGCCGGCCTGATCAGGCTCACGAAACGAGCGTACTTCGAGATCAGTGAACGAGGCCGGGCGGTGCTCGCCAACCCGCCGCAGACGATCAATATCAAGTTCCTCGAGTCCTTTCCCGAGTTCAAGGCATTCCGAGACGCCGCGGCTGAAAGTCCGACCACGCCGCAAGTGGAGCCGACGAACTTCAAAGAACTGGCGCCCGATGAGGTGATCCGGTCTGCAAGTGACGAGCTTCAGCAGTCACTCAGTTCCGAGTTGCTCGCGAAGATCCTTGCCTCACCACCAGACTTCTTTGAGCGCCTGGTCGTTCAGCTCCTGATCGCCATGGGCTACGGTGGGTCAGCCATCGAAGCTGGCAAGGCCCTAGGCAAGAGCGGCGACGGTGGCGTTGACGGAGTCATTGATCAGGATGCGTTGGGCCTGGATCGGATCTACGTCCAGGCAAAGCGCTACACGGACAGTAAGGTTTCGTCAGGCGAGATCCGGGACTTCTTCGGGTCGCTGGATAGGTTCAAAGCGAACAAGGGCCTGTTCGTCACGACGTCGACCTTCTCGCCAGCAGCGAAAGAAACGGCCGACATGCTGAGCAAGCGCATCGTATTGATCGATGGGGCCGCTCTCACCCGGTTGATGATCCGATTCGACATCGGATGCCGGGTCGAAGAGGTGGTCTACATCAAAAAACTCGACGAGGACTTCTTCGACTGACGGTTGGTCCACGTCCGGCAGGGGAATGTCGCGGCCCGGCCGCATCCCGTAGCCTACAAGCGTCCAACTACGAGCACGCCAGCCAAGAATCAGTGTCCGCTATGGGACTGCATAGCGAGCCGTCCCTATGCCGGCAACGGGTCGAAAGCGACTCGTCGCTGGAGACGGAAGCAGACCTTCGATGCCGGTCCGAGGAAGTTCACGACCATGTAGGGTGCAGAGCGGCCTACGGTGTCGTGCTGAAGCCGCTCGGCGTTGACGACCTCTCGATCACCGTCGCGGAATCAAGTCCCCTCACACCGCACTCAACTGCTTCTGCACCAATTCGAAATACATCCCCCGCCGCTCGACCAGCTCGTCGTGCCGCCCCTGCTCGACGACCTTGCCTTCATACAGCACGACGATCTTGTCGGCGTGCATGATGGTGCTCAGCCGGTGGGCGATGACCACCGCGGTGCGGCCTTTCAGGATGTCGCCCATGTTGGCCATGATGTTGCCCTCGGACTGCGTGTCCAGCGCCGAGGTGGCCTCGTCGAACACCAGCAGCCGCGGGTCGTGGTACAGCGCGCGGGCGATGCACAGGCGCTGCACCTGCCCGCCTGAGAGGCCCATGCCGCGCTCGCCCACCACCTGCTCGTAGGCGAGCGGCAGCTTGCTGATGAAGCCGTGCGCGTCGGCCCGCTTGGCCACTTCTTCGATGCGGCGCCGGTCGGGGCTGGAGTCGCCGCTGGCGATGTTCTCGGCGATGGTGCCCGAGAACAGCAGGTTGCTCTGCATCACGTAGCCGACCTGGGCGCGGAAGTACTCCTTGTCGATCACGTTGATGTCGTAGCCGTCGACCGTCAGCTTGCCGTCGGTGGGCGGGTAAAAGCCCACCAGCAGCTTGGCCAGCGTGGTCTTGCCCGAGCCGCTGCGGCCGACGATGGCCACCAGCTCGCCCGGCTTGATCTCCAGGCTGATGTTCTGCAGCACGTAGGCCTCTTCTTCGCCGCCGTAGCGAAAGTACACACCGTCGAGTTTGATGTCGCCCTGCAGGTCGGGCAAGGCCACGCGCGAGGCCAGGTCTTCGGGCTTCTGTTCGGGCTCGATGTCGAGCACGTCGCCCAGCCGCTCCATGGCCACGGCGGCGTCGTTCAGCATGCTCCACAGCCCGACCATCCCCATCAACGGCGCGAGCACGCTGCCCATCAGCGCATTGAAGGCGATCAGTTGGCCGATCGTCAATTCGCCCGCGAGCACCAGGCTGGCGCCGGCCCACAGGATGGTCACCGTGGTGGCCGCGTTGAGCAACTGGCCGGCCAGGCCGATCCGGATGTTGAACGCCTGGGCGCGAAACTGCACCTCCAGCGCCTTGGCGTACTTCTTCTCCCACTTCAGCCGCACCGGCCGCTCGATGCCCATGCCCTTGACGGTTTCCACGCCGCCCAGCACTTCCATCAGGTACGACTTGGCGTCGGTGCTGGCACCGAACACTTCGCGCGCAAAGGTCTTGACCTTGGGTGTCACCAGCACGGTCAACGCGAGGATCGGAATCACGAACCCGATCAGCAGCAGCGTCAGCTTCACGTTGTACAGAAAGAGCACCGTGAAATAGATGAAGATCATCAGCAGGTTGAGCACCGTGGTCACGGTCGATTCGGTGAGGAACGCCCGGATCGTCTGGTTCTCCTGGAAGCGCGCGAAGATGTCGCCGGTCTTGCGCGTGCCGAAGAACGAGTAGGGCAGCGACAGCGTGTGCCTGAAGAACTGCGACATCATCGTGAAGTCGAGCTTGCGCACCATGAAGTTGCCCAGCGAGGCGCGGATCGTCGCCATCAGCTGGGTGAACACCTGCGAGATGATCAGCCCGCTGATCAGCAGGTGCAGCAGGCTCACGTTCTGGTGCACGATCACGCCGTCCAGGATGTTCTGGATGATCATCGGCGGCACGATGCCCAGCATCTGGATGACGAAGGTCGCCAGGATCAGGTGCAGCAGGATCTTCTTGTGCGGCACCAGGTAGCGCGCAAACCGCACCCAGGGCGAGCGCGATGCGGCCGCCGCCACCGCCTCCTGGTTGCGGGTGAAGACCAGGCTGGTGCCGCTCCAGCCGCGTTCGAACTCTTCGAGGCTCAGCTTCCTGAAGCCCAGGGCCGGGTCCGCCACCCACACGTGCCGGTCGGAAACGCCGTACACCACCACGTAGTGGTAGCCCTCCCAGTGCACGATCAGTGGCAGGTCGAAGCCGCGCAGGTTGTCGAACGTGCACTTGACGCCGCGCGTCGTGAAGCCGAGCGACTCGCCGGTGCGCGCCAGGCTTTCCAGCGTCGCGCCCTGCGTCGTCACGTTGGCCATCTCGCGCAGCTTGCCCAGGGTCATGTCGATGCCGTGGTGCTTGCAGATCATCGCCAGGCAGGCGGCGCCGCAGTCCATCTGCTCGGCCTGCTGGACCCAGGCGAAGCGCCGGATCACCTTCTCGCCCAGTTCGGCCCGGGAGTCCAGGTCGAGCATCAGCGGGCTCTTGCGCCGCTCGGCCAGCTTCTTGTGGCGCGCCAGCTCGCGGTCGAGGGTGCGGATGCGTTCCTCCAGCGCCTCGCGCAGCTTGGGGTTGCGCTCCAGGATGAAGACAACGGTCTTCTCCGGGATGACCAGCAACGCGCAATCGGTGCCCGCAACCGCCGACGTGAATTGCTCCTGGCGCATCAGGCAGGCCTTCTCGCCGAACGTGTCGCCCTGCCGCAGCGTGGCGAGCGTGTAGTCGGCGCCGTCTTCGTGGCGCACCAGGCGCACCTCGCCGTGGCGCACCACGTACAGCCGGCGGTCGTCGCGCGAGTCCTGCTTCAGGATCACCTTGCCGGCGCCGACCTGCTTGGCGCCGACGCTGCGGCTCAGCTCTTCGAGCTCGCCCTTGTCGACCTTGCCCCGCAGGTCGAACCACTGGCTGATCAACCCACCCGCGGAGCCGACCGCCACGCGGTCGGCGACGAACGCGCGCGCCGCCGGGTTGGCGGCAATCATCGGCGCGATCACGTCGCGCGGAATGAACAGCAGCTCGGTCGTGCCCGAGGCGCGCACCGACGATTCGTGCCGGTACTCCCGCAGCATCACGATCTCGGCATAGACGTCGCCCGCCTTGCGCACGCCCAGGCTGACTTCCTTGCCGCGTTCCTCGACGAAAACGCGGATCGACCCGGACTTGACGACGAACATGCCCTCGGCGGCGTCGCCGGCGCTGCAAACGGTGTCGCCGAACGCCAGCCGGCGCGACTGCGCGGCGTCGGCCAATCGGTCCAGATCGTTGCGCGTGAGCGCCGAAAGCAGGTCGATCGAGGCCAGGAACTCGGCGCGCGACTTCGTCTCTTGAGTGCTCATGGGTACTTTGGGGTGTGGCAGCTGTGTGGCAGCGCGACCTAGCCCGCCTCGACGCGATGTTCCTGCGCCTGGGCTCGCAACCAGGCCTCGCGCAGCAGGCGCCGCACCTCGGTGGCCGTCTCGTCGTCGAGCTGGGCCGCTTGTTTCGCGTTCAGCCGGAAGATCTCGAAGGCCGAGCGGTCCGCCGACGCGAACGGCCCGAGCAGGTCGCCCACGGTGGCATTGAACAGCTTGGCCTCGACATCGCCGCGCAGCGACCCCCGCTGCACCTTGCCGAGCGAGCCCCCGCGCTCGCGGCTTTCGGCGATCGAGTGTTCGCGCGCCATCTCGACGAAGCTGTCCGGGTCGTCTTGCAGCACCGCCATCATCTCCTTGGCCTTGCCTTCGGCGTCCAGCACGATGAGGCTCACCTCGATGCTGTCGAAGCGGGGCGAGTTCAACTTGAAGTAGCCCTGCACCGCCGCGTCGCCGCATACTTTCTGCATCATCTTTTCCTGGAGCAGGCTGTCGGCGATGAAGGCCTCGAACTCATCCAGGCTGACCCGCAGGGTGTCGAGGTATTTGTTGGTGTCGGACATGCGGTGCAAGCCGCGCACGCGGCGAAACTGGTCGGCGCGATCCTGGACTTCTTGCTCCGCCACGTTAATGCCTTGCTTTTTGGCGGCAAGCACCGTGAGCCGGTCCGTCACCAGTTGCTCGACGAGCCCGTCGAACTTGCCACTGAGTTTCAAGTTCCGCAGAAATTCGTCCACGTCGATGGCGTGGCCGTCGATCTTCACGATGGGGGTCATGGGGTTGCTCCTTTGCAATCCAAAAAAGGGGTCGAGAAAGGGCGGGGTCAAGCGACAGGGTCGCCGGGCTCAGCCGCCGATCTGTCGGAACGGGTCCAGCGCAATGTCGATCAGGCGGCGCGCGCGCACCACGACTTCAACCGTCGCCGTCATGCCGTAGCGTATCGGGTACTTGATGTCCGCCACGAGATAGTGATCGCGCTCCAGCGAGACGCGCGCTTCGTACACCGCCTGCTTGGTCTGCTGCGATGCCTTGGTGGCCGGAGAGATGGATTCCAGCGTGCCGTTGATGAGGCCATAGCGCTGGTACGGAAAGGCGCTGAACTTGAGCTTGACCGGCTGGCCCTCGCGCAGAAAGGCGCGGTCCTGCTCGGCCACCTCGACCTTCACCACCGAACGTGAGTTGCTCGGCGCAATGCCGCCCAGCGGCATGTTGGCCTGGATCTTGTCGCCGGGCTGGGTGGACGTGAGGTCGGTGATGACGCCGGACGCCGGCGCCACGATCTGGAGGAAGTTGTCCTTGTCGATGTTGTCGAAGCGAATGCGGGTCGCCACGTCGGCCTCGACGCGCGCGGCCTGCAACTGCAGCCGCAGCTTCTCTTCGGCATTGACGAGTTCGCTGGCGGCGGCCTCGTACTCCAGCCGAAGCTTCTTGAGTTGTTCGCCGCTGGTTTCGACCTGGGCCTGGGCCTGCGAGAGATCCTGGCTCTGCCGGGCGCTCAGTTCACCGACGCGGGACTGCGTCACCCGATAGGCATTCTCGGCCGCGAGCAGTGCATTGCGCTTGGCTTCGACCTGCAGTTGTGACACCCCGCCGCCGCCGGGTACCGCGAACACGCGCTCGAACTTGTCGGCCTCGGCCTTGGCCGCATCGCGCGCGCGGCGAGCGTCTTCGACGTTGGTGCGCGCCTCGCCGGCCTGCGCCCGCTGCGCATCCGACAGCCGGCTGGTCCCGAGCGCGAGTCGCTTCTGGTGTTGCTGCTCTTCAAGCTCCATCGCCTGCCGCAGCGTCAATGCCTTGCGCTCCAGCAGTGCTTTCTTGTCCGGGAACTGGCGCCATTCCCGCTCCGCGTTGTCGAGCTTCAACTGAGCCTGCTGGGCGCTGGCCGCGGCCTCGATGGCGCCCCGGGCGTTGAGCCGGGCCAGCACGTCGCCTTTGGACACCGGCTGACCCTCGGCGACGTAGAGGTTGACCAGTTCACCATCGACCGGCGCGTAAAAGCGCCTGACTTCGGAGGCGGGCACCAGCGTGCCTTGTGCCGTGACGATCACGTCGGCCCGCCCGATGAAGGACCAGGCCAGCGCCGCCAGCATCAGTGCGATCATCGTGTAGATCACGGCGTGCAGCACACGCCAGGGTTCCGCGGTCAGGATCGCGATGCCCTCGGTGCTGTGGTCGCGCAGCGCGTCGGCCAGCGGAACGAGGCGGTTGGCGGCCGTCATGGGATCGGGTCTCCCAGGAGCGCCAGCTTGGACTTCAACAGCGCCGGTTCGAGCACGTTGCGCAGGTCTTGCAACGCGCTGCGCTGCGCTTGGGTTTCGGCACTGATCTCGTCGCGGATCGCGGCCCACCGCTCGGCCCCGGCAACGTCCCCTGGCGCCTGGATCTGCGCGTAGATCTGCGCGCCCTGGTGCGCGTACCGGCTGGCGTCGGCCAGCAGCCGGGCACGGGTTCTGAACGGGACCGAGATCGTCGTTTCGATCCGCTGCGAGGCTTCAATGGCGCCGGTGTTGCGGTACTCCTGCCACAGCGCGCGCGCCCGCTTCATGTCGTCCTGCGCGCGTCCCATCACCTGGTCCTTGTGCTGCTCCAGGTCGGCCTGGGTGGCGCGCGTGAAGTAGACGTCTTCGTCGGCATCGAGCGCGGCGCGGAACGCGAGCAGTTGTTCCACGTAGCCGCTGGTGGCGCGCGCCTGCTGCAGCGAGGCAAATCGCGCGACGACGGTTTGCTTGCGCTCCAGCGCCTTCGTGGCCGCCTCGGCCCACGGGCCCGCTGCCATCTTCTTCAGGCCGGCCAGCGCCTGACCGGCCTGGCCTTCTTTCCAGGCTTGCGTGGCGGCTTCGTACTGCCGCACCAGCTCGGCCGGCGGGAGCTGGCCACTCGCTGCCAGGGTGCGATAGCCCAACTGAAACGGTGGCGTCGTGAAGCGCGCCTTCAGTTGCAGCGCAAACAGGCGGCCGGACTGGCCGGAACGGTGACCACGCGCTTCGCGCCGGATCTCGATGTATCGCGCCAGATCGGCGCGCACGCTGTCGAGCCCGCCCAGGCGCGGGTACTTCGCGGCTGCCTCTTGCAGCAAGGGCACCAGCGCCTCGGGGTTGTCGCGGCCCAGCTCGGTGGCAATGGCGGCCTTCAGCCTGTCGATCGCCGCCAGATACACCATGGCATCGCTCTGCAGCTTGCGCAGATGGGTGAGCGCTTCGCTGTACGGGCCGCTGAACTGCGGCACGTGCGCGGCGACTCGCGCCAAGGCGCGCTGGTGCTCGCTGGTGTTGTCGTTCCAGTGCGCCAGCAGCGCCTCGATGCGCTCTTCGTCGGCATACATGCGGATCGGTGCCTCCGGCCCGCCGCGGGTGTTGACCAGGCGCTCGAGATTGCCCAGCCACGCCAACTCGGCAACCAAGGGTCGCAGGTCGGGGTTGCGAACACCGAGTTCGTTCAGCGTGCCCAGAGCGGCCTGCGCGCCGTCGAAGTCGCGAGATTTCAGTTGGGTCAGCCAGGGCGGCACGTTGGCCTTCAGCGCGGCTTCGGTGGCCAGCGCCCTCAGGTCGACGTCGTCGGCGCGCTGTTCGAGCAGCCGGTCGGCCAGCACCGAGGCCTGCGCGTAGTCGCCTTGCTCGACCGCATTCTTCAGCTTGCGCTCGTCGGCGCCCCAGAACGTGGCCGTCAGCGCCAGCCCGCCCAGCACGGCCACCAGCGCGGCCGCCTTCCACCAGCCCCGGCGCGAACCCTCGGGATCGTCGCTGGCGATGAGCGTCGAGATTTCAGACAACAGCAGCCGCACCCGCCCGCGCGGCCGGCGCTTGGGCGCGGGCTCTTTGTCGGCCGAGGCCGCCGTGGCAGAGGTGGCGGGTGCGGTCGCGCCGCTGGGAGAGTCGGTGTCGCTCGACCCCTCGTCGACGCAGAAGATGTTGAGGAACGAGGTGGGGGCGACGACGAAGGTCGTCTTGTCTGGCGCCGTGGGCTGGCGTGCGGCAGGCTGGCTGGTCGGGGGTGACGGGATGGTCGGCGTGGGCGTGGGCGTGGTGCGCGGGCCCGCCGGCGCTGGCGCCGGCGCTGACTCGCTCCGGGCTTCTTTGGTGATGCCGACGCGATAGGTGAAGTGGTCGCCGCCGAATGCGACCAGCACGCCGTCTTGCAGCGGTACCGCGTGCTCCTGCAAACGCAGGCCGTCGACGAAGGTGCCGTTGGTGCTGGCCAGGTCTTCGATGCAGACATCGCCGCCTTTTTGGAAGACGTGCGCTTGCCGGCGCGACAGATAACTCACCTCCCGGGCTTGCGCCGCCTGGTGGCGGGAGAACATCGGATCGGCCTTGCTCACCAAAAACGGAAAGCGCGTGATGACGATGGTGTCCAGGCCCGAGTGGGCGGACTCGGGCGTCAGCGTGAGCGTCAGGCCGCCCGGCGGCCGTGTCTTCATGGCGCGCGGCGCAATCTGCACGCGGTACGCCAGCACCCCGCCGAAGCCGACTTCGTCGCCGTCGCGCAGTTGCCGCGGCGTCTGGTCGATGGCGACGCGGTTGATCGTCGTGCCGTTTGCGCTGCCCAGGTCGGCCAGGTAGACGGCACCGTCTTCGCGGACGATCTTGGCGTGCCGGCGCGACAGCATCGCCAGCACGTCCTGCCCGTGGAGCGCAAACGGCTGCTCGTTGCGCCCCACGATGAACACGCCGTCGGCGATGGGCAACTCGCCCAGTTCGGGCCTGGCCAGTGGCTTCAGGACCACGTCGAAGTCGTGAGAGGGCGGAGCCGGCGGGGCGCCAGCCTTCGTGACCTCGCTCATCGCGTCGGATGTCCGCTGATCAGTTGCGTGCATATCAGTTGCGCGCCCATCAGTTCCGTGCATTCGCGACCTCGACCGGGCCCCATCCGCCACCCAGCGCCTTGTACAGCGTGACCGTGTCCGACAGCACCTGCTGATGGCCGGCCAGCAACGCGAGCTGGGCCGACAGCAAGGTGCGCTCGTTCTCGAACACCTCAAGCTGCGACACCATGCCGGCCGCCAGTTGCACTTCGGTTTGCGCCGACACCTGCCTGAGCTGGTCGACCTGCATCCGCAACTCCTCGTTCTGCTGCCGGTGCGCCTCGAGGTTGACCAGCGCGTTCTCGACCTCCTCGAAGGCCGCGATCACCGAGCGACGGTAGTCCTGTTCGGCCACCTTGACCTGGGCCTCGCTGGTCTTCACGCGGGCCTTGATGGCCGGATTGAACGCCGGGATGTTGATGCTCGGCAACAGGCCGAGGGTAAACGACCTGAACAAGTCGCCCAGCTTGAACGCGGCGGTGCCACCCTGGCCGGTCAGGCTGACCGACGGTAGCTGCGCCAGCCGCGCCTGCCCCACCAGGTCGTGCGCTTCGAGCACCCGGAACTCGGCCGCGACGACGTCGGGCCGCCGGGCCAGCAAATCGAGCGGCAGGCCGGCCGGTACGCGGGGCGCGCGCACTCGGTCCTGCAGTCGACCGGGCTGGACCTTGAACTCCCCGGCCGGCACGCCCAGCAAGGTGGCGATGGCGTTCTCGGACGTGGCGCGGAGCCGGCGCAGCTCAAGCAGCTCCTTGGTCAGGCGGTTGTTCTCCGCCCGCTGGCGCAGCACCTGGGTGTCGGCCACCAGGCCGTTGCTGCGCATCGTCTCGTAGATGCGCAGGATCTGCTGGTTCTTGGACAGCGCGCGTTGTTGCTGCTCGATCTGTTCGTCAAGCTGGAGGGTCTGGAAGTAGGTGGTCGAAACGCTGGCGACAAGCTGCAGGTACCCGGCACGCCATTCCGCCTCGGTCGC
>JAYSVE010000098.1:0-2312 GCA_043718725.1 Methylibium sp. | reverse complement strand
CGAACGCCATCCTTTGGCAGAGTTGGTCCGAGGGTCAGGTCTACCTGACCGCACTGCACGATCGGCATCCCGGTATCGGACCCGCAATCAGCTTCACCGGGTTGCCTCCCGACAAGCATCACTTCAAAGGGTCATTTGGCGGCAAGGCGTTTCCGTTGTGGCTGGAGGCGGACGCAAGTCGCCACAACATTCGCCCCGCACTGTTGGCTTATCTGACCCAGGTGCTTGGCATATCGGTCGAAGCAGAAGAGGTACTCGCCTACATAGCCGCAGTTGCCGGGCATCCGGGATTTACGGCGCGATTCGACGAGGACCTCGCGAGTCCCGGCCTTCGAATCCCGCTCACGGCAAGCCCGGAAGTTTTCCGCGAAACCGTGGAGTTCGGCCGGCGCGTGGTTTGGCTGCGCACCTTCGGCGACCGCTTCGTCGACGCATCCAAGGGCCGGCCCCGGGGACCGCCGCGCCTGTCGCCAATGAGACGCCCGCAGATTCCAACGGACGGGGCGATTTCATCCGGCCCCGAGGGCATGCCAACACGATGGGCTACGACGCAAACAAGGAGCGCCTGCTCGTGGGTGCTGGATACGTTACGCCTGTTCCGTTTGCGATGTGGGACTACCGCGTTTCGGGCAAGCAAGTGCTCTTGCAATGGTTCAACAACCGCAAAAAGATGCGGGGAAAGCCTCAGATCGGTGATCGCCGCGAGCCCTCGCCGCTGGGCGACATCCAGCCCGATTCCTGGCCGGCCGAGTACACGACCGAGTTACTCAACATGCTCAACGTGCTGGGCCTTCTGGTCGACCTGGAGCCGCTAGCCGCGAATCTGTTGGAGCGCATCTGCGCCGGGCCGTTGATCACCGAGGGCGCGCTTCGCGCTGAGCGCGTGTACTTCCCCGAGGGCCATGTGCCAGCGACCGCAGCCGCACAACAATCGCTCGATCTGTCGCCGCCCGCGGACGGCGAAACTGCCTGAGCTACGCACGGGCAGAGCGCCTTGCGGCATGATGTCGGCATGGATCGCACCAAAGCCCTTCGAATGCTGCGCGAGCACAAGCCGGTGCTCCAGCAGCGCTTTGGCGTCACGAAGCTTGCTCTCTTCGGCAGCTTGGCGCGTGATACCGCGCGCGACGACAGCGATGTGGACGTGCTGGTCGCGTTCGATGGCCCGGCCACGCCCGACCGGTATTTCGGCGTGCAGTTCTACCTGGAGGACCTGCTGGGCCGCTCCGTCGACCTCGTGACGGAACGCGCCTTGCGCCCGCAACTGCGACCCTATGTCGAGCGTGACGCCATCACCATTGCCTGACCGGGACGACGGGCTCTACCTGCGTGACATGGTGGAGTTCTGCGAGCGGGTCACCGCCTACAGCGCAGGGCATGACCAGGCCTCGCTCCTGGCTGACCGCATGCGCTACGACGCCGTGTTGCGCAATCTGGAGCTGATCGGCGAGGCGGCCACGCGCGTCCCGGAGAACCTGCGCCAGCTCGCCCCGGAGATTGCCTGGCGCCAGATCGTCGGCACCCGCAACCGGCTGGCCCACGCCTATCTCGGTATAGAGCCCGAAACGATCTGGCTGATAGTCTCCGAAAGCGTGCCGACCTTGCTCACGCAACTGCGAGCGATGTTGGCCGCGCTCCCGCCCGCGACCTGATCACCCTTCCAGCTGCCGCTGAAACACCAACCCGGCGTGCTCGCGCAGCGCGTGGAACTTGATCTTGGGCCAGTTGGCCTCAATGGCGCGCAGCTCGGGCGCGTACTCCACCAGCACGGTTGGCGCGTCGACCGCGTCGTAGGCCACGCGGTGGGCATTGCCGTCGATGAAACGTTGCAGTTCCTTCGCGCCGCCATCGGCCGGGTCGCAGCTGATCCAGCGCGCGACCTGATAGCGGCTGGGCATCACGCGCGCCTTGCAGCCGTATTCATGCTCCAGCCGGTGCGCCACCACTTCGAACTGCAACTGGCCCACCGCTCCCAGCAGCAAGGTCGAGCCGGCCAGGGGTCGAAACACCTGGATCGCGCCTTCTTCGCCGAGCTGCGTCAACCCGGCCTTGAGCTGCTTGGTGCGCAGCGGGTCGGCCACCTCCACCGTGCGGAACATCTCGGGCGCGAAGAACGGCAGCCCGGTGTAGAGCAGCGGTTCGCCCTCGGTCAGGGTGTCGCCGAGCTGCAGCACGCCGTGGTTCGGGATGCCGATGATGTCGCCGGCAAAGGCTTCGTCGAGCAGCTCGCGGCGTTGCGAAAGAAAGCTCACCACGGTGTTGGGCCGCATCTCCTTGCCCGAGCGCGTGACGCGGATGCGCATGCCGCGCTT
>JAYSVE010000970.1:0-6072 GCA_043718725.1 Methylibium sp. | reverse complement strand
GGCTCGTGGTGAGCGCGCTGGGCTGGACCATCGCGTTGCCCGATGCACTGTGGGGCGCCGTGGCCGGCTACCTCTCGCTGTGGTCCGTCTACTGGCTGTTCAAGTTGACGACCGGAAAGGAAGGCATGGGCTTTGGAGACTTCAAATTGTTGGCCGCCCTGGGCGCATGGTTGGGTCTGAAGATGGTCCTGCCGGTCGTTCTGGCGGCATCCGTATTGGGCGCCATTGTCGGCATCGCAATGAAGCTGGCAAGTACTCTGCGCGAAGGCCGCTACGTTCCATTCGGACCCTTCCTGGCGGGCGCAGGACTCGTGGTGATGCTGGCGGGACAGTCACGCGTGCTCGGGTGGCTCGGTTGGATCTGACGGCGGCTCCATGCTGGCCCGAAAGAGCCTTCGAATCGGACTGACCGGCGGCATCGGCAGCGGCAAAAGCACCGTCGCGGCCCTACTGGCGCAGCAGGGTGCGTTGGTGATCGACACCGACGCCATTGCGCGTGAACTGTCCTTGCCGGGAGGCCTGGCGATCGAACCCATTCGAACGGCATTTGGCGCCGAGTTCATCGACGCGTCGGGAGCCATGGACCGGGTCCGCATGCGTGCGCTGGTGTTTTCCGACGTCCACGCCAAGCGGCGCCTCGAAGCGATTCTTCACCCCTTGATTGGCAGCGAAACCGAAGCCCGAGCCGCAGCGGCCCAGGCGCGGGTGCATGTTTTCGATGTGCCATTGCTGGCGGAGTCTGGGCATTGGCGCGCCAGGGTCGACAAGGTGCTGGTGGTCGACTGCGTCGAGCGGACCCAAGTTGAGCGTGTGGTCGTACGCTCCGGCTGGACCCCGCAAGCCGTTGATGCGGTCATTGCGCTGCAGGCACCGCGCGCTGTTCGGCGTGCTTGCGCGGACGCGGTGATCTTCAACGACGCCATTTCGATGGCCGGATTGAGGCAGTGTGTGTCGGCACTTTCACGCAACTGGTTCACGCAGTCCGTCTGAAGTGTTGCTCGCGCTGGCCCCAGCGTGGCTGTGGAACAATCATTGGGCACATTTGTCCGCCAACCGACATCAGCAGCGCCTTGATTCGCTACGAATTCCCGTTCAATGAAACCATCCGCACCATGTTGCGGCTGGAGCATCTGTTTGACAGGCTGGGGCAACTTGTCGTGCGCGAGGCCGCGCTGGACCATCACCATGCACTGAGCACCTTGTTCGAGATCATGGACGTCGCGGCACGTGCCGACCTCAAGTCCGATCTCTTGAAAGAATTGGAGCGTCAACGCCTGCGCCTGACCGGTTATCGAGGCAATCCGTCGGTTTCACAGGCGGTCTTGGACGACGTTCTGACACGAGTCGAAGCGGTATTCAAGGGACTGAATCAAATGCCTGGCAAGGCCGGCGCGGCACTGACATCGAACGAATGGTTGATGAGCATTCGCAGCCGCATCAGCATTCCAGGCGGCACCTGCGGCTTCGACCTGCCGGCCTACTTTGCCTGGCAGCAGTTCGATGCGCTGCGCCGCCGCGCCGACCTTCTGCAATGGGCGGCGACCCTGATGCCGATGGCCGAGGCGCTGCGCTTGCTGTTGACGTTGCTGCGCGACTCCGGCGTGCCGCACGAAGCACTCGCCGCTGGGGGCCTTTACCAGCAAAGTCTGCCGACCGGTCGGGCCTGCCAGTTGCTTCGATTGCGACTCACGAACGGCGCGGACCTGGTCCCTGAAATAAGCGGTCACCGATTGATGGTGTCGGTGCGCCTGATGCAACTCGACATCGAAGGGCGGCTCAAGCCCAGCGCTGTCGACACCCCGTTCGAGCTGACACTTTGCCAATGAAAACACACGGCCATCGCGCCAGCCGGACCCATGTCCGGCCGATCACGCCAGATGAGAGGGCAAACTCGTGAGCAGCGGCATGGACGCCCGACGCGTTGTCAGGTGTCCCGGCTGTGGCGGGCCAAGTGTCTATGCGCACGACAACCCCTTTCGGCCGTTTTGCAGTCAACGATGCAAGAACAACGATTTCGGCGCCTGGGCCAGCGAAAGCTACAGCGTTCCCGCAAAACCAGAGGCTGATGACGATTCGGCGCAACCCTCGCCGGATCGCACCCCATGACGCGTGACGAAGATGACCGACCTGGGGCGCACTTCGCGCCCTGTCTCGTGACCCCCGACCCTTGAAGACGCAGTGCGCGTCTTACGCCGACCTCGCCTTGGATTCCTTGATCTCTCGAAGCATCAGCGAGCGCATGATGAATTTTTTCGCCCTGCCTGTCGACGTGAGCGGGAAATCGGTGACAAATCGAACATGGCGTGGCAGGTGCTGCTGTCCGACCTTGCTGCGACAGAAGGCCTTGATCTCGTTCGCCGCGACGTCAGCACCGGGGTGCAGGATGACCCAGGCGCAAATTGCATTGTCATGACGACCCTCGGGGACTGCGAAAACCTGCACGTCCAGTACCTTGGGGTGGGATCGAATCAGCGCTTCGAGGTCCTCTGGGTCGAGGTAGACATTGCCGCGAACAAACCTGTCGGCGACGCGACCGACGATGCGACAGTAGCCGGCGGCATCCAGCGTGGCCACGTCGCCGGTGTGCAGCCAGCCGGCTTCATCGAATGCCGCGCGCGTGCGATCGGGCTGCTCCCAGTAGCCTCGCATCACCACATAGCCGCGAACGCAGAGCTCGCCGCGGCACCCGATCGGCACGATGTGTCCGTCGAAATCGATGACTTTGGCTTCGATGTTGGATTGCACGCGTCCGACCGTCTCGGCGCGCAGTTCCGGCGCATCCTCGATTCGGGTCTGAAACGACGCCGGCCCGGCTTCGGCCATGCCGTACGCCACCGTGACCTCGTCCATGCTCATCGACTCCATGAGCCGCTCCAGAGTGGCGATGGGACACGGTGCGCCGGCGATGATGCCCGTGCGAAGGCTGGCTGTGTCGTAGTCTGGCAGGTCCGGGTGGTCCAGCAGCATCTCGAACATGCCGGGTGTCCCGTGCAACGCCGTGCATCGGTGACGCGAAACGGCGTCCAACGTAGCCAATGCATCAAACGCCAGGCCAGGAAACACCATCGTGGCACCCGTGACCGCACAGGCCAGCGCCCCCAGCACCATGCCCAGGCTGCTGTGCAACGGCACGGCAATGCACAGCCGGTCGAGCTCGGTGAGCTGCATCGTCCGCGCCGCACTGCGCGCGTTGTTGACAATATTGAAGTGCGACAGCGTGACCGCTTTGGGCGCCCCGGTCGTGCCGCTCGTGAACTGGACGTTGATCGCATGGTCAGGATCAAGCGCCGCTGCCAGGGCAGGCAATCGTCGCTTGCTGCTTGCACCGGCTCGCCGCAGAAAGTCGGAAAAGCGTTCCGCGCGGGCGGGCGTCAGCCCTTCACTCAACACAATCACATGTTTGAGGTGTGGCAGGCGCTGCGCCTCCAGACGCGGCCTGTCGCCGGGGCGGTCCAATTCCGGCGCCAGGCCTTTGAGCATCCCCAACAGGTCACGACCCTCAAATCGACGCACAAGAATCAAGACGCGGCACCGCACCTGGTTGAGAACGTCTTCCAGTTCAGATGCCTCGCACGATGGGTCGACATTGACGAGAACGGCACCGATGCGCGCGGCACCGAACTGTGCCAACAGCCATTCTCTGCGGTTCGGTGACCAGATGGCGACCCGGTTGCCACTTCGAATCCCCAACGAGACAAGCGCCGCAGCGACGTCGTCGGACTGACGCTGAAGTTCTTGCCAGGTGAGCATTTCCCGCTCGGCACTGAAAATGGCTGCCAACCGGGTGCCGTGGGCGGCGACGGTGTCGTCCAATGCCTGCGAAACCGTCACAAAGCGCAAGGGCTGATCGTTGCCGCCGCAGACATAGGACAGGTTTCCAGGGGGTCGAAGCGGCTCGTCGTTGTCATTGACCGTGACACGCAGCAACGGTGCCGCAAACAAACCTGTCATGGTCGCGAGGTCGCGATTCTTCGCGATCGAACCGTGCGTCGAAGGAAGATGTGCCGCTGTGGAGGGCGGGGAAGTTGGAATCGACTCGCCATGCAACGGCCGCGGAACTGGGGGAGGAACGCGCATCCTAGTCCGACACGCGCGCTTTGCTGAGGGTCATTGCAGGAAATCCGCGCCAGTTTGCCGCGATGCACCGTCGGCCGCCGAGTTAGCGTGAAATATGCACTGACGGCGACTCGAGAAGGCGACCCGCCCGTTCGAGCGCGGCCAAAAATTGGCCCGCAAAACTGTGGCATCTTCCTCCTTTTCAACGGAATCTGTTGCAAATGCTCAACAATCTCCGAAACTTGCCTCGTAATTCATTCAATTGAGCGCCTCACCCTTCCGATGGGGGGTTCACGAATTGATTTGATGCCCTGAGAATGTTCATTCGGCGTCTATTGGGGAATGTGCGTGTTTGGCATATTCGTTTCTTCAGCGACTTCCGCTCCACGTGGTTCGGCTTCCACATATCTGCCATGACGGGCTCGTTTGCACTGACAGCCCATGACGAGATATCTCAACTCCGCGGCGAGCGGCTTGCGGAAAAGTCTGAAAGAGGTGCTGGCGGCGAAAGGTTTGATGAGCAACATGCACACCCGCAGCATCTTCGGTGCGATGCAAATGCGGCGCGAAGCTGGGGAAAAGCCTTGAAAAGCAAAGTTAAAGATCTGCTTGGTGCTTGTTTGCTCCTGGTTGCCAATTTCGTCCAGGCACAAGGCGCTCCATTCACTTGCGACAGCACGGCCTACAGTATTGCCACGGGGCAATTGGCAGTGGCCATTTACGACGCCTCGAGTGGCATCGTCGCCGCCGAGGCTTCGGTCGGCACGCCATGGTCTTCCAACGTGGCCCCGGCCTTGAACTCACTCGGCTACAACTACCAGGACAACTACCTGTATGCCGTCGCCCGCTCCGAAAACGGCCGGGGCACACAGCAACTCATTCGGATCGGAAGTGCCGGCGCGGGCGCGGGGGTCGTGGTCGCCAACATTTCCGGGCTGAATCCGGCCTCGCCGAATTTGTTGACCGCTGCCGCCGTTGTGGTCGAAACACCGGCCGGGCCGCGTTTCTATATTGCCGGCGAGAACGGCGCGGCGCCGTATTCGACACAACTCTACGAAATCAATCTCACCACCGGTGCGGCGACGACCATCGGCGCGCCCATTCCTTTCCGAGTTTTCGATATCGCCGTGCGCCCCACCGATCGGAAGGTTCTGTTCGTGGCGAGCAGCCAGGCGGTGCCCGATTTCACGATCTATCAGTGGGATACCAATACGGGTCTGACCGCGCCTTATGCCCGATATACCGGCCCGGCGCCCAGCAACGCGGGCGGCATCGTGTTTTCGCGCGATGGTCGATTCATGTTGATACGCGATCTGAACAATCTCAATTGGTTGACCATCGACATGGCGGCCGGGACATCCCGTCTCGGAGCGTCCATACCCGACACACCCGAGCATGACGCCGCGTCGTGCACTCCCCAAACCACCAACCTCGGTTTGGCCAAGACCAACCCCGCGAGCTTCGTGGTCGGCGTGCCTGGTAACTACACGCTGACCGTGAACAACAGCGCCGATGCGGTGACCTCGCCTGCGAGCGTGACGGTCAACGATCATTTGCCTCCGAACTTTGCCTACAACAGTGCCGCACCCGGCGCCGGCGTCACGGCGGCAAGCTGTGTCGCGACGGGGTCCCAGACGTCGGGGCTGGACCTGGTCTGCACCCTCTCTACGCCCGCCGGAATCCCGGCCGGTGGCTCGGCAGCCTTTACGGTCAACGTGACCCCGCTGCCTGCCGCCGCCGGTGTTCCGAGCGTGAACAAGGCCGCGCTTCACCCGTCGGGCGGCTTGCCGCCGGCCACCGTGCCTGACGCCTGCGTCTCCACGGGGGTTCCGGCCGGTTGTGCGATCGCGCCGCCGATCACGCCGACCGCCGCCCTTGGCGCCGACATGAGCGTGGCGCTGGGCGCCAGCACGCCAACGGTGGTTCGGCCGGGACAAACGTTTGCGGGCCTGACGCTGGTGTGCAGCAACGGCGCCGGCGCAGGCGCGGCCACGGCAGCCACCTGCGTGCCTTCGG
>JAYSVE010000969.1:0-2617 GCA_043718725.1 Methylibium sp. | reverse complement strand
GTCCCGGCACAAGCCAACACGCTGCGTTGGGCGGCGCAGAACGACATCCTGACCCTGGACCCGCACTCGCAGAACCACGCCACGACCAATGCGATCCTGATGCATTCCTATGAGGGGCTGACGCGTTACAGCGCCAAGTACGAGGTCGAACCCGCTCTGGCCACCAAGTGGACCTACGTCAGCCCGACCGAGGTGCGTTTTGAGTTGCGCAAGGGCGTCAAGTTTCATGACGGCACACCGTTCACGGCCGACGACGTGGTCTTCTCGTTCGGCCGCATCAAGCAACCCCAGGGCACGATGTCGATTTACGTGACCGGCATCAGCGACATCAAGAAGATCGACGACCACACGATCGACGTCCTGATGAGCTCGCCGAACCCGATCCTGCTGCGCAACATCATCGACTTTCGCATCATGAGCAAAGGCTGGTCCGAAAAGAACAAAACCACGAACACCCAGGACTACAAGGCCAAGGAAGACAACCACGCCTCGCGCAACGCCAATGGCACCGGCTCCTACCGCATCACCGGCTGGCAGCCGGACCAGCGCATCAACATGAGCGTCAACAAGGACTGGTGGGACAAGACCACCGGCAACGTCACCGAGGTGATCTACACACCGATCAAGCAAGACTCGACCCGCGTGGCGGCGTTGCTGTCGGGTGACGTGGACATGCTGACCGACCTGCCGACCCAGGACGTGGCCCGGCTGCGCAGCGAAGAAAAGCTCAAGCTCGTGGATGGCCATGAGGTGCGCACGATCTTCATTGCGATGGACCTGTTCAGCCCCGAGCTGAAGAATTCAAGCGTGTCGGGCAAGAACCCCTTCAAGGACAAGCGCGTGCGTGAAGCGCTCAACCTGGCCATCGACCGCGAGACCATCAAGCGCACCACCATGCGCGGCCTGTCGATCCCCGCGGCCATCATGGTGGCGCCGGGTGTCAACGGCCACGCGCCCGACATCGACGCCCCGCTCAAGCCGGACCCCGACAAGGCCCGCAAGCTGCTGGCCGACGCGGGTTACCCGAACGGCTTCGAGTTCACGCTCAACTGCCCGAACAACCGCTACGTCAACGACGAAGAGATCTGCCAGAACGTGCTGGCGATGTGGGCGCGGGTGGGCATCAAGGCGCGCCTGGTGGCCGAGGGCATGTCCACCTTCATCGCCAAGGTGCAGAACTTCGAGACCTCGGCCTACCTGCTGGGCTGGGGCGTGGCCACCTATGACGCGCAGTATTCATTGCAGTCTTTGGTGCGCACCCGCACCACCGGCGCCGATGGCAACTTCAACTTCGGCCGCGTCAGCGACCCGAAGGTGGACCAGCTCGTCGATGCGATGAAGTCCGAAACCGACATCACCAAACGCAACGCCATGATCCGCGAGGCGCTTCTGCAAACCCGTGACGAGTTCCTGTACATCCCGCTGCACCACCAGTTGCGGCCGTGGGCGATGAAGAAAGGGGTGGACACCGTGCACCGCTCGGACGACCGGCCGGAGGCGCGGTTCACGTCGGTGAAGTGACGGCCGAGGCCCATCCCGCCTCACCCGAATGGCTCACTTTGCGGGCCATTTTTGGGTTCAGACCGGCAGCGAGCTGCGCACGATGCGGCCACCCTTCATGACCAGGCGCACTCCGTCGGCCGGATTCACCAGCATCGCCAGGCTGCGGGTCGGGTCACCCTCGACCACCAGCAGGTCGGCCCAGGCGCCATCGACGAGTTGACCGATCTGCCCCTCCTGGCGCATCAGTTGCGCGGCCACCAGGGTGGCGCTCTGCAGGGCTTCGGTCGGGGTCATCGCCGCCAGGCGCAAGTCGAACTCACCGGATTGCCGGTCGTGCATGTGGCCCAGCAAATCGGTGCCGAAAACCACCGCCACACCTTCGGCATGGGCGATTCTGATGGCGTCGATGCCGCGCTCACGCACCGTCTTCAGTTTGTCCAGCATCGCCGCCGACCAACCCAGCCGCACCCCTTCTTCGGCCAGCGCGACATAGGTCGACAACGTGGGACGAGGTAGGCGCCGTGGGCCTTCATCACCCGGGCGGTGGCCGTGTCGATCAGGTTGCCGTGCTCAATGGAGCGCACGCCGGCCTGCACCGCACGCGTCACGGCCCGCGGCGAATAGGCATGGGCCATCGCATAGAGGTTGGCGGCTTCGGCTTCTTCGCAAGCGGCGCGCAGTTCCTCGACAGAAAACTGGGTGCCGGCGATCGGGTCAGTCGGGCTGGAGACGCCGCCGCCGGCCATGATCTTGATCTGGTTGGCGCCGTTGCGGACCTGCTCGCGCACGGCCCGGCGCACTTCGCCGACGCCATCGGCGATCGCGCCGATCAGGCCCAGCCCGGCACAGGCGCAGAACATCTCGCGCGACCGAACTCCCTTGGGCCGCAGGTCGGCATGGCCGCCGGTTTGCGAAATCGGAAAGCCGGCGATGAACAGCCGCGGCCCCTCAAAGAAGCCGCGCTCCACGGCCTCTTGCAAGCCGAAGTCGGCCCCCGCCGCGTCGCGCACCGACGTGAAGCCACGCATCAACATGGCGCGCATGATCTGGCCGCTTTGCGCCGCCACCAATGATGCCGGTTGCAACGCCAGCCCAACCAGGTCGTGCGACGCCG
>JAYSVE010000968.1:0-6080 GCA_043718725.1 Methylibium sp. | reverse complement strand
AGGACGGCGTTGCCGAGGGGCCGGTGAACAAGTTTGTGGGAGCCTTCGACCGTCACGAGTTGCCCCCCCGTTTCATGGAGTCAACGTCTCGGACAAGGACTTTTCCGTTGGTCAATGCAGCGCGCAATGCACGCGCACGAGCAAGTCGTTCAGCGAGCGTCAGCTTTGTCGGCACCCGTACTGCCCCCGGGGCAAGCGTTGACCACTCCGAATCACACAGCAGCGTTGTTCCCAAGTTCGGAAAAGTTGCTGATCTTGACCGCTCCGTCCGGGAAACGCGCGATCACCTCCAGTTGACCGCCCATGGCTTCAATGTGGCTGCGCAGCGTCGACAGGTACATGTCCGTGCGTTTCTCCATCTTGGCGATGGCGGGCTGCTGGACGTTCAACACTTCTGCAAGCATCTTCTGCGACAGGCCGCGCGCCTGACGCAGTTCGTTGAGCGGCATCTCGGCCAGCCAGGCTTGAGCCTTGGCCTCGGCACGCGCCCGAGACTCGGGTGACATGCGAGAGCGCAGTTCCGCAAATTTCTTAGCCATCGGTCAGCCCTTCCTTTCGAAGTTGATCCAGGTGCTCGTCGTAGAGCCGGTCGGCTATTGCGACGTGCACGTCGTACCACCGGTCGTCACCCGTCTTGTCCCCACCGATCAGCAATATGGCCGACCGCCGTGGATCAAACGCGTACAAGGTTCGCAGCGGCCTTCCACCCTGCTGCGTGCGCAGCTCCCGCATGTGACCGTGTTTCGAACCGTTGATACCGCTGCTGTACGGAAAGCCCAACGCCGGCCCTCGGCTTTCAAGCAGGCGCACCGAAACGTCCAGCGCCTCTTGCTCCACCTCGGAAAGGCCGTTCCACCAGTCGCCGAACTCATCGGTGTATTCGACAACCCAACTCATAGGGAAATATAACCTCCATGGAATATTCCGTCAACGGAATTTTGTGCTGGCGCCGAGATGGCGCACCGGGAAATCGGTTTGTCGACTGCCGCGGCGGTAAACAATCATGGCGGCCTTGTTTGCTTCTGTTCAAGCTCGCCCCGAAACCGCACCGTCACCCGCAAGCCCCCCATCGCCGAATCCCCCAGCGCCACATCGGCGCCATGCCGCGCCGCGATGCTGCGCACGATGGCCAGACCCAGGCCGGTGCCTTGTTCGTCGCTGAGTTCGTTGTTGCTGCCGCGGCGGTAAAAGCGGTCAAACACGCGTTCGCGCTCGGCCGGTGGAATGCCGGGGCCGGCGTCGTCGACTTGCAACGTGGGCACACCGCTCGCCACGCTGACGCGCAACGCCACGCGCGCGCCCGGGGGCGAATAGCGCACGGCGTTGTCGGCCAGGTTGCGGGCCAGCATGGCCAGCGCAACGCGGTCGCCGTTGACCGTGACCGGCGCATCGGCAAAGAGTTCGAACTCGGTGCCGCGCGACTCGGCAAAGGGCACGCTGTCGGCCACGGCCTGGCGCACGACTTCACTCAGGTCCAGCGGCAGCAGGGGCGTGGCCGGCGCACCGGGTTCGCTGCGGGCCAGCGCCAGCAGTTGCTCGACCAGCCGGGCGGCGCGGTCGATGCCGCTGGACAAGGCGTCGACGGCCTGCGCGCGGCCCGCTTCGTCGGTCGCGCGCGTGAGCAACTGCAGTTGCAGCTTGAGCGCCGTCAGCGGCGAACGCAGTTCGTGCGCGGCTTCCGACACGAACGCGCGCTGCGTGTCTAGCGACTGACCCAGGCGCTGCAACAGCGCGTTGAGCGCGCTCACCAGCGGCGCCACTTCGTCGGGCAGGCCGGTGGTGGGCAGCGCGTTGAGCGACTGCTCGTCGCGCTCGCGCACTTGCGCCGCCACGCGCGCCAGCGGCGCCAAGGTCAACGCCGCCAGCCACCAGATGGCCAGGGCCATCGGCGGCGCCAACAACAACAGCGGCGCCACGCTGCGCAGCGCGGCATCGGCGGCCAGGCGCTGGCGGATCTGGCGTGGCTGCGCCACCTGGATCACGCGCTCGCGCGTGGCCACGCTGAAGGTGCGCCAGGCCTGGCCCTGCACGGTCACGTCGGCCAGGCCGAGCAAGGCGCGCGCCGGCAACGCGCTGTGCGCGCGCGAGGCGTAGATGCTGCGGCCGTCGACGGTCCAGATCTGCACGACGAAGTCGAGGTCCTCGTCGGCCAGCGCGTCGGCCTGGGCAGTGGCGATCTCGCCCTGGTCGCGCAGCGACAGCGCCATCTGGCGCAACTGGTAGTCGAACAGCGTTTCGGTTTCGGCCAGCACGTTGCGGTAGGTCAGCGCGCCCATCACGGCGGCCGACAGCCCCAGCGCGGCCAGCAAGGCCAGCAGCAGGCGCACGCGGATGGAGTTCATGCGCGATCGCTGCCGGACCCGCCGCCTTTGACCGGCAGCGTCCCCGACGGACTGGCGGCGGCGACGAAATAGCCCACGCCGCGGACGTTGCGAATGAAGTCCGCGCCCAGCTTGCGGCGCAACTGGTGGATGTAGACAGACACCGCGTTGCTCTCGATCTCTTCACCCCAGCCATACAGCCGGTCTTCGAGCTGGGCGCGCGACAACACCGCGCCGGGTCGCAGCATCAGCGCTTCGAGCACCGCGAATTCGCGCGCCGACAGCAGCACCGCAACGCCGTCCTGGGCGACCTGGCGCGTGGCCGGGTCCAGGGTCACGCCGGCATGCGCGAGCAAGGGCTGGGCGCGCCCGCCATGGCGGCGCAGCACGGCGCGGATGCGGGCGGTCAACTCGTCGAGCTCGAAGGGTTTGACGAGGTAGTCGTCGGCGCCGGCGTCCAGCCCGGCCACGCGGTCACCGCGGCCATCGCGCGCGGTGAGCACGATCACCGGCGTGGCGTCGCTGCGGGCGCGCAGGGCGCGCAGCACCTCCAGGCCATCGGCCGCCTGGCGCTCAATGTCCGCCCTGGCGCTGCCGCCTGCCGCAAGCCCCAGGTCGAGCAGCACCAGGTCAAAGCGCTCGCTGGCCAGTGTGGCCTGCGCGGCGGCCACGTCGCGCACCCAGTCCACGGCATAGCCTTCCAGGCGCAGCGCGCTGCGCAGGCTGTCGCCGATCATGCGGTCGTCTTCGACCAGGAGCAGGCGCATGGGGTCGGGCCGTGCTGGTTGCGGGCTGATGAGGATACAGGCCGGGATGCCTTGCGCCACCGGCGGGCGATCGGGCGCGCATCGCCATCGCGGTATCGTCCGCGCTGTCGCATTGAAGCGCCGACCCCATGCCCAAAGTCATTCGCCATACCTTGCTTTCCGTGCGCGACCTGCTGGTCACCGCGGGCCCGTTTGTGATGATCGCGCTGTTGCTGCTGGGCCTGGCCTACTGGGTGCTGGACCCGACGCCGCCGAAGCGCGTGGTGCTCGCCACCGGGCCGGACCAGGGCGCGTATTCCGAGTTCGGCAAGCGCTACGCCGCGCTGCTCAAGACCCACGGCATCGCGGTCGAGCTGCAGGCGACCCAGGGCACGGCGGAAAACCTGGGCCTGCTGCGCGACGAGGCCTCGCGCGTCGAACTCGCCTTCGTGCAAGGCGGCGCCGATCTGGACCGCGGGCCGGACGCCATCGCCAATGCCGGGCTGGTGTCGCTGGGCAGCCTGTTCTACGAGCCGGTGTGGCTGTTCTACCGCGAAGACGCGGCGCAGCGCCTGCTCAAGGCGGGCAGTTTGACCTCGCTCGCCCAACTGCCCGGCTGGAAGCTCAACATCGGCGCGCCCGGCAGCGGCGTGCCCAACCTGATGAACCGGCTGATTGAGGCCAACGGCATCGAACCCAAGTCACTCACGCTGCTGCAGAACGCCCAGACTCCCGCCGTGATGGGCCTGTTGGGCGGCGAGATCGATGCGCTGGTGTTCGCCTCGGCGCCCGAATCGCTGATGGTGCAGATGCTGTTGCAAACGCCCGGCATCAAGCTGTTCGACTTTGCCCAGGCCGAAGCCTATTCGCGCCGCTTCCCGTTCATGAGCCCGGCCACGCTGCCGCGCGGCGTGGTCGACCTGGCGCGCGACAAGCCCCCGGCCGACGTGCGCCTGGTCGCGCCCACCGCCACGCTGGTGGCCAAGGAGGGCACCCACCCGGCCCTGGTCCAGTTGTTCGTGCAGGCGGCCCACAGCATCCATGGCGAACCGGGCTGGTTCCAGCGCAAAGGCGACTTCCCCAGCGCATCGCAAACCGAGCTGCCGCTGGCCAAGGAGGCCGAGCGCTTCTACCGCCAGGGCGCGCCGCTGTTGCAGCGCTACCTGCCGTTCTGGCTGGCCAATCTGATCGACCGCATGTGGGTGGTGCTGGTGTCCATCATCGCCATCCTGCTGCCGCTGTCGCGGGTGGTGCCGCCGCTGTACCAGTTTCGCATCCGCTCGCGCATCTTCCGCTGGTACGCCCAACTGCGCGGCCTGGAAGACGCGATGGGCAAGCGCCCGGTGGCCGAGCTGTTGAGCGAGCTGCAGGAGATGGACAACCGCGTCGAACACGTGGCCGTGCCGCTGAGCTATGCCGACGAGTTGTATTCGCTGCGCAGCCACATCCAGATGGTGCGCCAGCGCTTGCTGGCGCCGGCGCCCGACAGCGTGAAGCCGGCATGAACGAGCCGCGGACGTTGCCGAGGGTGCTGATCATCGGCTGCGGTTTCGGCGGGCTGGAGGCGGTGCGCGCACTGTCCCCGGCCGCGGTCGAGATCACCCTGATCGACCGCACCAACCACCACCTGTTCCAGCCGCTGCTGTACCAGGTGGCCACCGCGGGCCTGAGCGCGCCGGCCATCAGTTCGCCGATCCGCCACACGCTGCGCCGCGAGATGAGGCGCGGCAACCTGACCGTGCTGCAAGCCGAGGTCACGGACATCGACGCCGGCTCCAGGAACGTGATCCTGGACGACGGCCAGGCGCTCGCCTACGACCACCTCATCGTCGCCGCCGGCGCCACCCACAGCTACTTCGGCCACGACGAATGGGCCCAGCACGCGCCGGGCCTGAAGACCCTGGCTGATGCCTTCAACGTCCGCGCTCGCGTGATCGGTGCGTTCGAGCAGGCCGAGCGCTGCGCGCAGGCCGACCAGCGCGAACCCTGGATGACCTTCGTGGTGATCGGGGCCGGCCCGACCGGCGTCGAGATGGCCGGCACCATGAGCGAGATCGCCCAGCACACGCTGGCACGCGAGTTCCGCCGTATCGACACCCAGCAAACCCGGGTGGTGCTGATCGAAGGCTCGCAGCGTGTTCTCGGCGCCTTCGTGCCCGCGCAGTCGGCCCAGGCCGAGCAGCAATTGCGCAAGTTGCATGTCGACGTGCGAGTCGGCTGCAAGGTCACCGGCATTGATGCCGACGGCGTCACCTACGAAGCGGGCAGTGGCGCAGCCACGCTGACCCACCGCCTGCCCAGCAAGACGGTGATCTGGGCGGCGGGCGTCGCCGCGTCACCGCTGGGCCGCGCGCTGGCCGCCAGCACCGGCGCCGCGCTCGACCGTGCCGGCCGCTTGAAAGTCGAGCCCGACCTGAGCCTGGCCGGCCACCCGGAAGTCGTCGTCATCGGCGACCTGGCCGCGGTATCGAGCGCCCCAAGGCCAGCCAGGGCCGGCCGTCCCCCGTGGGGATCATGGAAGGTGGCAAAGCCACATATTCTTGAGAGCCACGGCCGCGGCGAGCCGAAGCCCGTGCCCGGCGTGAGCCCTGCCGCCAAGCAGATGGGCCGCAGCGCCGCGCGCAACCTGCTGCGGCGTTTGCAGGGCCAGGCCACGCTGCCCTTTCGCTATGCCGACTACGGCAACCTCGCCACCATCGGCCGCAAGGCGGCGGTGGTCGACCTGGCGGTCCCGGTGCTCGGCGCGATCCGCTTCTCGGGCTTCTTGGCCTGGCTGTTCTGGCTGTTCGCGCACATCTACTTCCTGATCGGCTTTCGCAACCGCTTCATCGTGTTGCTGGACTGGGCCTGGGCGTACTGGACGTACGAGCGCAATGCGCGGGTGGTGGCGCAACCGGCGACGGCGGCACCTCGATCGGAGCCGCCGGGAATTTGACGCGGACCGGCCCGCCGCCACGCCGGCAACGCGGCGGGCGCTTTGGCTCGATGCCCCACTACACTCATCGGCCACCGG
>JAYSVE010000967.1:0-2622 GCA_043718725.1 Methylibium sp. | reverse complement strand
AGGTCGAGGCCGACGCGAGCGCGCAGGCGATTGCCAGCTACCGCGCCAAGGCGGCCGACTACGCCAGGCAGTTCGGCTATGCCGGCTACGTGGTGCGTGAGGTCAACGTGGCTTCCGGCGAGCCGGTGGCCTACGCCAGCGCGCCGATGTTGCGCAGCAAGGCGATGTCGGCGGCGTCGGACGAATCCCTGCCGGTCGAAGCCGGCAAGGGGACGGTGACCGTGATGGTGAGCGGCACGGTGCAGATGAAATAGGCCCCGGTCGCCGCGCTACTGCGCCGTCCAGCCGCCATCGACGGCCCAGGCCACGCCACGAACGTTGTCGCCGGCACTCGAACACATGAAGGCGGCCAGGTCACCGAGCTGCTCTGGGGTGGTGAACTGCAACGACGGTTGTTTTTCGGCCAGCAGGCGGCGCTTGGACTCGGCGTCGTCGACGCCTTCCAGCGCGGCGCGCGCGTCGACCTGTTTTTGCACCAACGGCGTCAACACCCAACCCGGGCAGATGGCATTGACGGTGATGCCGGTGGTGGCGGTCTCCAGTGCAACCGACTTGGTGAAACCGATCAGGCCGTGCTTGGCCGCGACATAGGCCGACTTGCCGGCCGAGGCCACCAGGCCGTGGGCCGACGCGATGTTGATCACCCGGCCCCAGTTCTTCGCGCGCATGCCGGGCATGGCCAGCCGCGTGGTGTGAAACGCGGAGGAAAGATTGATCGCGATGATCGCGTCCCAGCGCTCGACCGGGAAGCTCTCGACCAGGGCCACATGCTGAATGCCGGCGTTGTTGACCAGCACGTCGACGCCACCGAAATCGCTGGCCGCGTAGGCCATCAGCGCTGCAATCTGGACGGGCTGGCTCATGTCGGCGCCGTGGTAGCCGACCTTGACGCCCAGGGCCGCGATCTCGACGCGGGCGGCTTCAAAGTCGCCGAACCCGTTGAGCACGATGTTGGCGCCTTGCGCGGCCAGGCGCTTGGCGATGCCCAGGCCGATGCCGCTGGTCGAGCCGGTGATGAGGGCGGTTTTACCTTTGAGCATGGAGGGTCCGTGGAGTGTTGGCTTAGCATCGATTATCGAAGAGGAAACCCAACCATGACCGAACCGCGCCTTCACCATGTTCAATGTCTGGACACCCACGGCCTGCACCGCATGGCCTACTGGGAGTGGGGCGACCCGAGCAACCCGCGCGTGCTGGTGTGCGTGCACGGCCTGAGCCGCCAGGGGCGTGACTTCGACACGCTCGCCCAGGCCCTGCGGAACGACTACCGCGTGGTCTGCCCGGACGTGGTCGGCCGCGGTCGCTCCGACCGTCTGGCCGACCCGATGGGCTACCAGATTGCCAATTACGTGGCCGACATGGTGACGCTGTTGGCGCGGCTGAATGCGACCGAGCTGGTTTGGGTCGGCACCTCGATGGGCGGGCTGATCGGCATGGGCCTGGCCGGGCTGCCCGAGTCACCCATCCGCCGGCTGGTGCTCAACGATGTGGGGCCCACCTTGCAACCCGGCGCCATCGAGCGCATCGGCGCCTATCTCGGCTTGCCGGTGCGCTGGGCCGATGTCGACCAGGCGGCGGACTACATGCTGAGCATCTCCAGGGGTTTTGGCCCCCACACCCGCGAGCAATGGCTGGCGCTGACGCGGCCGATGCTGGTGCCGGACGGCAACGGCTGGAAGCCGCACTACGACCCGGCCATCGGCGTGCCGTTCCGCGCCGTCACGCCCGAAGCCGCGGCCGCCGGCCAGGCCATGCTGTGGCGCAGCTATGACGCGATCACCTGCCCGACGCTGTTGCTGCGCGGCGCCGACTCCGACCTGCTGACGCTGGACACCGCGCTGGACATGACGCGCCGCGGGCCCCAGGCCAGCCTGCGCCAATTCACCGGCGTCGGCCACGCGCCGATGCTGGTGGTGGCCGACCAGGTGGCGGTCGTCAAGGAGTTCTTGCTGGCGTCATGAAAACCGGAGTGGCAGGCCTTGGCGCGGCCGCGGCGCCCATCGTTGCGCTGATCGAGGAACCCCACGGCGCGCCGGTCGAGGCCGACCCGGTCGCGCGCGCCCGCGCCTTTGCCGAACCGCTGCTGGCCGGGCAGGCGCTGGCCACCGGCGAAGATGCGCTGGAACACGCCGACGCCGTCGCGGCCATCCTGCAGGCCATTGGCGCCGCGCCGAACATGCGTGCCGCCGCCTACCTGGTGTACGCGGGCGACCACCTGAACAAGCCGGAAGAAGTGCTGACCAAGGCCTTCGGGGCGTCGCAGAGCAGCCTGGTCAGCCACACCGCCAAGCTGGTTCAAATTCAGCGCGCGGCGCGCGACGCGCAGGTCGGTGCCGACCAGCGGGCCCTGCAAACCGAACGCGTGCGCAAGATGCTGCTGGCGTTTTCACGCGATTTGCGTGTGGTGCTGCTGCGCCTGGCGTCGCGCCTGCAGACACTGCGCTACTTTGCGGCCAGCAAGACCGAATGCCCCGCGCCGCTGGCCGCCGAGGCCATGCAGTTGTTTGCGCCGTTGGCCAACCGCCTGGGCATCTGGCAAATCAAATGGGAAATGGAAGACCTGGCTTTTCGTTTTCTGGAGCCTGAAACCTATAAAAAGACCGCACAACTGCTGGACGAAAA
>JAYSVE010000966.1:0-15205 GCA_043718725.1 Methylibium sp. | reverse complement strand
GCCCGGCGCTGGCTGATCCCCCCCGAACGCGCCCGACGCGCCCAGGGATCGGTGTTTGTCTCTACCCGGTTTGCAGATGCAGACCGGATTTCCTGATTGACAAGCGACATCGCCTTCGCAGAGTTCGAGCTCCCCGCCCGCCCTCGGGCGCAAGGAGTCTTCGATGAATCGTGCGATCGGCACCTGGACCTCGCCCGGTGACTACGGCGACAGGCGCGGCACCCACACCCGCGCTGGTGGAAGCTCGCGGGTTCGCAATACGGCCAGTTGACGACCTGGACCATTTCCGGGCGCGGCACCAGGGTGGGCAAGAAGAAGGTCTCCGATGTGACGCTGGCGCAACTCGCCCTCCACGAGCACCACTCGATCCGGTTGCGGATCGGCATCGACGAGGGCGCCACCCACCCGGGCGGCGTCAACATCTTCGGCAAGGGTTTCGGCAACCACGACCAGGACATCGTGATGCGGCTGCACCTGAAGCGCGTGTAGCGCGCGATCGACGCCGGGCCCTTATGCCGACACTGGGTGCGCCTGGCTCGCGACCTGGCGCGCGACGCTCTGGTCCAGGCCGGTCCTGCTGGCCCGCTGCATCGCCACCAGCAGCGGGTGGCTCACGTCGCGGCCCGCCAGCGCCGTGGCATAGCGCTGACGCACATCGCACTGCATCCGCAGCAGCAGGTGGGCGGTGGTTTCGGCGTCGGCCAGCGCGCGGTGCGCCCGCCCGGCATCGGGCAGGCGGTGCAGCGCCGCCAGCGTGCCCAGGCGGTGGTTGGCGGCCGTCGGGTACAGGCGGCGGGCCAGCAGCAAGGTGCAAGCGAAGCTGTGCGCGGCATCGGGGCGGGCCTCGGCGTGCTGCGTTTCGGCCTGCCAGAAGCCGCGGTCGAAGGCCGCGTTGTGGGCCACCAGCGGGCAGCCTTTGGTGAAGCGAAGCACCTCGTGCATCACCGCCCGGGCCGGCGGCGCTGCCTGCAACATGCGGTTGCTGATGCCGGTGAGCTGCTCGATGAAGGGCGGCACCCAGGCGCCGCTGTTCATCAGGCTTTGGAAGCGGCCGACGATGTGACCGTCTTGCACCAGCACCGCGGCGATCTCGGTGGCACGCGCGCCCTGGCCGGGTGACAGGCCGGTGGTCTCGAAGTCGATGACGGCAATGGTTTCCACGGCCAGGGATCAGGGCCTGGCCGTCTGCGCCACCAGCGTGGCCATGGCTGCGGCCTGCGCGTCACCGGTTTGCTCGGCCTGCGCGCCCAGACCGGCCACGACGCCGGCGCGGTTGGCCGGCGTGTGGTTCTGCGAGACCTTCCATTTGCCGGTGAGCGCGGTCAGCGTGATCTCGATGCCGACGATGGCGCGCAGCATCGTCTCCACATAGTCGGCGGGTGCGTCGCTCACCGCCCAGGGCACGGCGCGCGCCGCCTCGTGCCGCTCGGTCAGGCGCGTCACCAGGGTGCGCAGCCACGCCAGGTCGTCCATCACCCGCAGCGTGCCGCGCGCCTGCAGCGTCACGTAGTTCCAGGTCGGCACGACCTTGCCGGTGGCGGCCTTGCTGGGGTACATGCTGGGCGAGATGTAGGCCTGCGGGCCCTGGAAGACCACCAGCGACTCCACATCGATGCGCGCCTCGCGCCAGACCGGGTTGGCCCGCGCCACATGGGCGCGCAGGGTGGCCGGGCCGCCGGCCGGGTCGGGGTCCAGGAGGAACGGGATCGGGTTGGCCTGCAGGCCGGCCGGGCCCAGCGTGATCATCAGCCCGAGCGGGTGCGCGCGCACCAGGCCGTGCAGCACCTCGGGCCGGGTTTCTTCAAAGTGGGCAGGCAGGTACATGAGGGGCTCGATACCGGAGGCGCCGGACAAGGACACACTAGAAAATGAACCGCCAGAAATGGACACGCCAAAAAATGACACGCGAGAAATGGACACGCCAGCGCGGCCGCTGAACGGCCGAAGGCGCGCCGGCGTCAGGACAACAAAACCGGTTCGCAGCGCAGCTCGCTCGTCACCGAATTGGCGATGAAGCAGGCGTCGTGCGCGCGATGGTGCAGGCGCTGCAATTCTTCCGGGTCGGGCTGGCGCTCGCCGGAAAACACCACCCTCGGCCGCAGGGTCACAAGCGTCATCGCCATGCGGCCATCGGCATTGCGCGCCAGGACACCGGCGGCATTGTCGCAATAGGTCTCGACCTGCCAGCCCGCCTTGGCGGCGATCGACAGGAACCAAAGCATGTGACAGGACGAGAGCGACGCCACGAAAGCCTCTTCGGGGTCGACCGCGGCCGGGTCCGACCACGGAGCGGGCACCACGTGCGGCGACGACGAGCCGGACCACTCGGCGCCGCCGTCAAAACGAATCAGGTGCTTGCGGCTGTAGCGGTTGCCCAGAAAGTCCTGGTCACCGCGTTGCCAGATCACCTCGGCGCAGTACTCGGCCATGGTCGGGCCCGCCGCTCGGTCGCGCGGTCAGGCCGCCTTCTTGGCCCAGGCGCTGCACCAGCCGGCCGCGGCAACCTGCTTGGCGCCGAACAACGGACAGCCGCCGGTCGCCTCGTTCGGCTTGCCCAGGTACAACTGGCAGTTGGCACAGTTGTCGGTGGCCGCACGATTGGGGAACTTCTTGGCGTCGACCTTGCTGGCGTCATGCTTGTAAGACAGCGCCACGGCCTGCGCATCGGTCTCTTCGAGCTTGGGGCCGGCCTGGGCCACGGCCAGCGTTGCGCCCAGGGCCGAACTGCCGGCAACGGCGTGGATGATGAAAGTGCGGCGGGTGGTGGGGTTCATTGGCAAAGTCCTCGGTGGAGTTGAGCGGCGTGGCCGCTGCCGAATAGTGCCACAGCGAGCCCGGGTTGACGGCGTCAGCGCGCAATCCGCGCCGGTCGACTCGCCGCCTCAGGCCGGCTCGAGTGCGGTGTCGGCCGAGGCCCAGGCGAAGGGCCGGTCGCGCCGCAGCAGCGCCTCCATCTGCTCGGCCGCCACCGGCCGGCTGAACAGGAAGCCCTGCATCACATCGCAACCCAGTTCGCGCAGCAGGCGGGCCTGGGCAATCGTTTCCACGCCCTCCGCGACGATCTCGCGCTTCATGTTGCGGCCCAGGGAAATGATGGCGCCGACGATGGCGGCATCGTCGGCGTTGTGGGTCATTTCACTGACGAAGGAGCGGTCGATCTTGAGCTGGTCGACGGGAAAGCGCCGCAGGTAGCTGAGCGAGGAATAGCCGGTCCCGAAGTCGTCGATGGCCAGCTTGACGCCGAGTTCGTGCAGGTCTTTGAGGGTTTGCAGGGTCGCGCCCGCCGACTCCATCAGCATGCTCTCGGTCGCCTCGATCTGGAGCTGAGCCGGCGTCAACCCATGCTGCTCGATCAGCGCCGCCAACTCCTGGACCAGGCGCGGCTTGCGAAAACTGGGGGATGCGAGGTTGATCGCCATGCTGACCTCGCCCAGGCCGGCGCGCCGCCACTGCGCCGCCTGGCGGCAACTGTCTTCGAGGACCCAGTCACCGATGGCCGAGATCAGGCCGAGTTCTTCGGCCAGGCCAATGAACTTGCCCGGCGCGACCATGCCCCACTGCGGGTGGTTCCAGCGAATCAGCGCCTCGACCCCGAGGATCGAACCTGTCGAGATATCGACCTTGGGCTGGAAATGCAGGACGAACTGGCGCGTCTCGATGGCGCGCCGCAGTTCGCCTTCAAGGCTCAGTTTCTCGAAGGCGATCGTGTTCATCTCTTCGGTAAAGAACTGGAAGGTGTTGCGACCGAGGTTTTTCGCCGCGTACATGGCCGCATCGGCGGCCTTGACCAGGGCTTCGGCGTCGTCGCCGTCGGACGGATGCATGGCGATGCCGATGCTGGCCGTGACCACCAGTTCGTGCCCTTCGACGAAGAACGGCGCGGCGAGCGCCTTGATCATCCGGGCCGCGACGAGCACGGCGTCGCGCGGCGTCAGCACCTCGCGCAGCAGCACGATGAACTCGTCACCGCCGAGGCGCGCCACCATGGGGTCGGCGTCGACCTTGGCCGGTGCCACGGCGTCGGATTCGCGCACGCAACCCATCAGGCGCGCCGCGGCCTGGCACAACACGGCGTCGCCAACGGCGCGCCCCAAGGTGTCGTTGATGCGCTTGAAGCGGTCGAGGTCGATGAACAGGGTTGCCAACCCGCCGCCATGGCGCTTTGAGTGCGCCACCGCATTGGTCAGGTGCTCGTTGAAGAACTGCCGGTTCGCCAGGCCGGTCAGGCCGTCGTACAAAGCCATCCGGCGCATTTTCTCTTCGGCCCGCTGGCGATCGGTGATGTCTTGCAGGGTTCCATAAAGGCGCAGCAAGCGGCCGGTCGGATCGCGCTGCGCAGCCATCAGATGGTGGACCACGCGCTCGTCGCCATTCAGACTGCAGACCCGGTGCTCGACGGCCAGCTCGTCGGCGCGCTGGGTGAGATCGGTGAAGTGGGTCCGCCATGCGCTCCGGCCTTGCGCCGGAATCGCCCGCAGGAACGATCGCAGGGTCGGCGGCCGGTCGCCGCGACTCAACCCCAGGATGCGGTACATCTCGTCGGACCACGACGCCGCGCCACCGGCCTCCCACTGCCAGTTGCCCAACTTCGCGGTGCGCTGCGCCTGCGCCAGGCTGTGTTCGCTCTGGGCCAGTTGCCTGACCTTGTGCTCCAGCCCGGTGCGCTGGCGCTCGACGTCGTTCTCGAAACCGCGCAGGCTCAGGTGCATGCGCTGCAACGACCCGAGCAGGTTGCCGATGTCGTGCTTGGGGTCGACGCTGAAGGACTCGAATTTGCGTCCGGCCGCAATACTGTCGGCCAGTTCCACCGCGATCCGAAGCGGCCGGGACAGGCCGCGAACCATGTTGACGATGAAACCCAGGGTGACGACCAGCAGCACCGCTGAAAGGACCAGGACGAGTTGTTGCGTGCGCGCCGTGTCCTGGATGGAATACGCCACCGCCTTGTCGACGTTGTGCTCCGCCGCCGCCGCGGCCTGTTCCAGTCGCGTCTTGGCCTGGCTCATCACGCCGCGCAAGCGCAGCAGGCCGGCCAATGAGGCATCGCTGCTCAGGGCGGCGCGCAGGCCTTGCAGTCCCTGGCGCGTTTCCACCAGCGCAGTGGCTGTCGCCGGGTCGAGTTCACTCAGCCGGTCGACGCCGGCACTGGCGCTGTCGAACGCGACCAGCGCGGGCGCCGACAGGCGACCGGTGTCGACGGCGTCGGCCGCACCGCTCAGGAACAAGGCGTAGTGCTGCCTGGCGTCGATGGCTTGCTCGTGCATCGCCATCGCGTGGCTCATCCTGGCGGCCCGGCGCGATTCCGCACCGGTCTCATAGACCAGCACCGCCACCAGTGGCAGCAGGATCACGGCGAACTGCAAGACGATCCTCAAACTCAGCGAGTTGACCTTGACCACACTTTTTCTCCGTTCGACCCCGCGGGCCCGGCCCGCGCCGTGGCACCCGCGCCGGGTCAGCCCCAGTCTTTCGTCCTGATGCGCGACAACTTGAACGCTGTCATCAGCGCGAGCGGCGTCGCCAGTGTCGCCAAACCCTGGGCCGGGCCGCGCCGGAGTTGCCACGGGAACCGCGGCCTTTTCGACGGATTCAGCGGCTGCGTGCGCGCTTAAGGTTCGAGCCTGACCCGGGACGCGGTCCCGCTTGGAGCAACGAACCGATGAACCAACGAATGTGCGCATGGGGCCAGGCGGCGCTGGCGCTGCCCTTGAGCCTCGCCTTGACGGCGACGGCCTGGGCCGGCGTCACCGACGCCGAGCGGATCGCCGAACTGGAGCGAAAGCTCGAAGCGCTGACTCAGCGCCTGCTGCAGGTCGAAGGCGGCAACGCCGTGACGACAGCGCTGCCGGATCGGCCGCCGGCCGCCGCCGCGCCGGAGCCCTCATCAGCGCCGCCGCCGCCGCCGCTCGCGCGGCCGGCCGAAAGCGGCATCCCGATCCGTGCCTTCGTGGACGTTGGCTTCGCCAGCGACTCGCCCGACCCGACAGGGCGCAAGGGCGGCTTCACGGTCGGCAACGTGAACCTGTACATGACGCCTTCCTTTGGCGAGCACATCAAGTCGATCGTCGAACTCGTGTTCGAACAAGACGAACACGGCGGCCTGGTCGTCGACCTCGAGCGCGTCCAGCTCGGCTACACCGCCAGCGACGCGTTGACGCTGTGGGCCGGGCGCTACCACACCCCGTTCGGCCACTGGAATGCGGCCTTTCACCATGGCGCGCAAATCCAGACCTCGGTGTCGCGGCCTCGCTTCCTGGGCTTCGAAGACCAGGGCGGCATCTTGCCGGTGCATGCCGTGGGCCTGCTCGGATCGGGCAGCGCGGCGACATTCGGTGGGCGCAGCAAGTACGACGTCTACGTCGCCAACGGGACCCCGATCGTCGACGGCGACCTGACGATCAGCGGATTCAAAGACGACGACCGCCCAAAAATGCTGGGCGCCAACCTGCGTCATGAGTTTGACGGCGGGCTCAAGGGCCTGACGTTGGGCCTGCACGCGCTGACTTCGCAGGTCGGTGCCTATGACGCGACCGGGGCGCTGACCGGCCGCACACGGTTCAATGCCGGTGGCGCCTTTGCGGTGTTTGACGACCGGGGCTGGGAGTGGCTCGCCGAGTACTACGGGTTCCGCAACCAGGACCTGACGGGCGCCACCGGCACCCATGCAAGCTGGGCCGGGTATGCGCAGCTCGGCCACAGCTTTGACACGCTGACCCCCTATGTCCGGTTTGAGAAGGCCGCGCTGGACCAGGACGACCCGTATTTTGCGAACCTGCGGTCCGGGCGTTCCTACCGGCGCCAGTCGGTCGGGCTGCGCTACGACCTGAACCCCACCACGGCGCTGAAGCTGGAGTTTGGCCGCACCACCGAAGAGCAGGCCGGCGCCGGCCTGACGACCCATTCCGTCCGCGGCCAGGTCGCCGTGCGGTTTTGAGGGACACCCCATGCCAACCAGAAACTTCATCATCGCCTTGCTCGCCGCCTGCGGCACCGGTTTCACCTGCGCGGCCGAGGTCTTCGTGATCGCCAATGCCTCGGTTCGAATGACACCCGCGGAGTTGCGCGAGGTCTATCTCGGCGAGCGCCAGTTCAACAGCGGGCGGCGCCTGGTGCCCATGGACAACGCCAGCCTGCAGAAGGATTTCGTCCAGCGGGTGGTCGGCATCGAGGCGTCGAAATACGGCACGGTCTGGGCAAAAAAGGGCTTCCGCGAAGGCCTCAACCCGCCCAGCGTGTTGGGGGGCGATGCCGAAGTGATCGCCGCGGTCCGGGCCACGCCGGGCGCCATCGGCTACGTTTCACATCTGCCGCAGGGTGTGCATCTGGTGGACAAGTACTGACCACCCGGCAGCGCTGCGAACCCGCGGCGCGGCCGCTCAGGGCAGCACGCTGTCGATCACGAGATCGACGGCGCCGCCGCCGATCTTGGTGGGTGCCGCCTGGCCTTGCAGATCGCCGGCTTGCGGGGTCGCATTGCCGGACCTGGAGATGCGCGCGCCGACCACCACCAGCGGAAAGTTGGACAGCTTCATTTGCGCCGACATGGCCATGCTGTCGTCGAGCGTGAAGGCGATCGGCAGGTCGGCCACCGTGCGCCGCAGGATCGCCAACGGCATGCGCGGGCCCTCGGCGGCGCGGGCAAAGATGAACACGGTGTCGGTCGGCGCGGCGCGCGCGGTCAGCGCCGGGGCCAGGCTGACGCGGCCGGTGACCTGGGCGCCGGTCGGAGCCGCCGGGCTGGCGCCGGCGGCGACCGTCGCGCCGGGCGCAGTGGGCGCTGACGCCGCCGCCATCGTCGCCACGCTGGTGCTCACCGCGCCGGGGCCCCCGGCGGCCTGCTTGGCCTCGGCCAGGCTGCCGTCCAGGGCCTTCGCGAAGTCACTGTCGGCGGGGACGAACTGGCGCGCCCGGGTCCAGAACCCGACCGCCGCGGCGAAGTCCCTGCGCTCGAAGGCGGCGCTGCCGGCCAGCGCCAGCGCCTTGGGGTGGTTGGGGTCGATCTGCAAGGCCTGCTCGACCAGGCGCAGCGGCTCGCCATTGATCTGCTGGCCCCGCAGGGCGGCCAGCACATCGGCGTGGTCGGCCAGCAATTGGGCGTTCTTCGGGTCGAGGGCGAGCGCGCGGCCGTAGGCGCGGCTGGCTTCGGGAAAGCGCTGCATGAACGCGTACGAGCGGGCCAACATGGCCCAGCCCTGGGCGTCGTCGGCCTGGGGCGTGGTCTGGCCTTCCAGGCGCTTGGCGAGCTTGTCGACCAGTTCTTCCATCTGCGGCATGCTGACGTCGCCGCCGGGCTCGGCCTGGGCGCGGCTGGCCTGGGGGTCGAGCGCGCCGAGGTTGCCCTTGAGTCCATAGACGCCCAGCGCGAACAGCGGGACCAGGCTGCCGACCAGCCAGGCAGTGCGCCGCGCCGACCCGGCTCGGCGCGGGCCTTCGCTGACCGCCTCTTCGTCCAGCACCCTCTGTTCGATCTCGCTGCGCGACAGGCGGTGCTGCTCAGCCGTGAGGGCGCCGCCCGCGAGGTCGGCGTCGATCTGGGCCAACTGGTCCCGCAGCAGGGCCAGGTTGGCGCGGCTCGCGCTCGGCGCGGTGGAGCGGGACGGCGTGCCATGCTGGCGAACCAGGCCAGGCAGCAGCAGTGCCAGCGCGAGCGCCAGCAAGCCGGCGGCGAAAAGCCAAAAGACGATCATGGTTGACGGGCACTTTCTTCGAGCAGCTCGCGCGCCCGTTGCGCTTGCGCCGGGCTCAGTTGCTGGGGGGCCAGGCCTTGCCGGCGTTTGCGGATATTGCCGGCCAGCACCGCGGCGGCCAGCAGCAGCAGCACAAACGGCCCGGCCCACAGCATCACGGTGGTGGCCTTCAGCGGCGGGCGGTAGAGCACGAAGTCGCCATAGCGCTCGACCATGAAGTCGAGGATCTGGCGCTGCGAGCGGCCTTCGATCAACTGGGTGCGGATCTGCTTGCGCAGGTCGACCGCCAGCTCGGCATGCGAAGCCGCAATGGTTTCGTTCTGGCAGACCAGGCAGCGCAACTCCTCGGCGATCTTCAGCACCCGCGCTTCGAGCGCCGGGTCGGCCGACATCGGCTGCGCCTGGCGCGCGACGCCCGCTGTCGATGCGGGTGGCGATTGCGCCTGCAACTGCGCCTGCGCCAGGGCGGCGACCAGGGCGAGTGCGATCAGGGTGGTCCTAATCAGCGTCGCTCTAAGCACCGGCGCTCCCCAGTTTGCGGACCATCGGCAGCACCTTGTCGTTCAAGGCTTCGGGGGTCATCGGGCCGATGTGCTTCAAGCGGATCACGCCCTGCTTGTCGACGACAAATGTTTCGGGCACGCCGTAGACGCCATAGTCGATGCCGACCCGGCCATCGAGGTCCGACAAAGTGGCCGCATAGGGGTTGCCGAATTTGCCCAGCCACGCGGTGGCGTCGCCGGGCTTGTCCTTGTAGTTCAGACCGTAGACCGGCACGCCGCCGGTCTTGGCCAACTCGGTGACCAGCGGGTGCTCGACGCGGCACGGCACGCACCACGAGGCCCAGACGTTGAGCACCCAAACCTGGCCCTTGAGGCTTTCCATCGCCAGCTTTTGGTCCGGCGCGCCGAGCAGCGCCAGCTCGAACGCCGGGGCCGGCTTGCCGATCAGCGGCGACGGCACCTCGCGCGGGTTCAGCCTCAGGCCGACGGCAAGGAAGCCGACCAGCACCAGAAAGACCAGCAAGGGCAGCAGGTAGCGCTTCATCGCGCCGGCTCTTTGTGCACTAACACCGGCGCGGCGGCGCGCGGCCCCGGTCCGGCGCCGGCCGGCGCCGGTGCGGCCTCGGCCAGGCTGCCGCGGCGCGCTCGGTAGCGCCGGTCCAGCACCGCCAGCAAGCCACCCAAGGCCATCAGCAGGCAGCCCAGCCAGATCCAGTTGACGAAGGGCTTGTGGTGCACCCGCACGCTCCAGGCGGTGTTGCTGACCGGCTCGCCCAGCGCGACGTACAGATCACGGGTAAAGCCGCGGTCGATCGCCACCTCGGTCATCGGCGAGCGGCTGACGTTGTAGACGCGCCGCTCCGGCAGCAGCGTGGACACCGGTTGGCCGTCGCGCATGACGCTGATGGTGGCTTGCGACGCCACGTAGTTCGGCCCGCGCAGCTCGCGCACCGCTTCCATGCGGAAACTGTGGCCGCCGACCGTGGCCGTCTCGCCGGGCTCCATGCGCACATCGATCTCGTTGTTGAAGCCGCTGACCACGGTGACGCCGACGACGAACACGGCCACGCCGAAGTGCGCCAGCAACATGCCGTAGTAGCTGCCCGGCTGCTTGGCGAGGGCCTTGACGACGCCGGCCGGGTGCTCGCGCACACGGATCGCCAGGTTGAGCACGGTGGTGCTGGCGATCCACGCCGCCAGCAGCAGACCGAAGCCGATCATCGGCGTCCACTGCTGGCCCCCGAGACTGCCCAGCGCGAACGGCGCGATCACGGCGCTGGCGGCGCTCACGCCCAAGGCCCAACGCAGCTTGCGCGCCAGGTCGACCACGCTGGCCTGGCGCCACCGGGTCATCGGCCCCACGCCCATCAGGAACAACGCCGGCGCCATCAGCGGCACAAACACCGCGTTGAAGTAGGGCGGGCCGACCGACAGCTTGCCCATGCCCAGCGCGTCGATCACCAGCGGGTAGATGGTGCCCAGCAGCACCGCCGCGGCGGCCACCACCAGCAGCACGTTGTTGGCCAGCAGCATCGACTCGCGCGACACCGGCTCGAAGCTGCCGCCGACGCCGACCTTGGGCGCGCGCCACGCGAACAGGGTCAACGAGCCGCCGATCACGGCGGCCAGAAAGCCGAGGATGAAAACGCCGCGCGCCGGGTCGGTGGCGAACGCGTGGACCGAGCTGAGCACCCCCGAGCGGACGATGAAGGTGCCCAGCAGCGACAGCGAAAACGCGATGATGGCCAACAGCGCCGTCCACATCTTGAAGCCGCCGCGTTTTTCGGTCACGGCCAGTGAATGCATCAGCGCCGTGCCCACCAGCCAGGGCATGAACGAGGCGTTCTCCACCGGGTCCCAGAACCACCAGCCGCCCCAGCCCAGTTCGTAATAGGCCCAGAAGCTGCCCAGCGCGATGCCGAAGGTCAGGAAGCACCAGGCGACCGTGGTCCACGGCCGCGACCAGCGCGCCCAGGCGGTGTCCATGCGGCCCGACAGCAGCGCGGCGATGGCAAACGCGAACGCGACGACGAAACCCACGTAACCCATGTAGAGCATCGGCGGGTGGATCACCATGCCGGCGTCCTGCAGCAAGGGGTTCAGGTCGCGGCCGTCGGGCGCGCCCGGCAGCAGCCGCTCGAACGGGTTCGAGGTGGCCAGCGTGAACAACAGGAAGCCGACACTGATCAGGCCCATCACGCCGAGCACGCGCGCCACGGTGCGCTCGTCGAGCTGCTTCGAGAACATCGCCACGGCCAGCGTCCAGCCCGACAGGATCAGCGACCACAACAGGATCGAGCCTTCGTGGTTGCCCCACACGGCGGTGATGCGGTAGATCAGCGGCAGCGTCGAGTTGGAATGGTTGGCCGCCAGCAGCACCGAGAAGTCGTTGTTGATGAACGCGGCGGTCAGGCAGCCGTAGGCGATGGCGACGAACAGAAACTGGCCGCGCGCCGACGGCCGTGCCAGCGACATCCAGGCGGCGTTGCCGGTCTGGGCGCCGATCAGCGGCAGCACGCTCTGCGCCAGCGCCATCGCCAGCGCCAGGATCATGGCGAAGTGGCCGATCTCGACGGTCATGGTTTGGCTCCCGAGGTGGTTTCGCCGGCGGGCATCTGGCCTTTGCGGGCCGCTGCTAGCGCCGCGGCGGCCTCGGGCGGCATGTAGTTCTCGTCGTGCTTGGCCAGCACCTGGTCGGCGCGGAACACCCCGTCGGCGCCGAGCTTGCCCTGTGCCACCACGCCCTTGCCTTCGCGGAACAGGTCGGGCAGCAGGCCGGTGTAGGTCACCGGAATGGTCTTGGCCAGGTCGGTGACGACGAAGTTGATCGTCAGTCCCTTCGCGTCGCGCTGGACGCTGCCTTCCTTGACCAGCCCGCCGATGCGGAAGTTGCGCTCGCGCGGGGCCTCGTTGGCCGCCACTTGTGTCGGGCTGAAGAAGAACACCAGGTTGCTCTGGAACGCGTTGAGCACCAGCGCGCTGGCAATCCCCAACACCCCCAGGCCGACCACGATGGCCAGGCCGCGTTTGGTTCTAGGTTTCATCGACAAATCCCTCCAGGGTTGCGTCGTGCGGCGCGTCGCGCAACAGGGCGTGGCGTTTGGCGCGCAGCGTCCACACCTCGAACAGCAGCACCAAAGCCGTCACGCCGAAGGAGCCCCAGACGTACAGGCCGTAGCCGCCCATCGCCAGGAAGTCGGACCAGGTTTTCCAGACGATGTTCATGCGGTTTCGAGTTCCCGCTTGGCCCAGGCGGCGTGGCGTTCCCGGTCGAGCACGAAGTTGCGCGTGCGGGCCAGCGCCACCGCGATGGAATAGGCCCAGAACGCCAGCGCCATGATCAGCATGCCCAGCAGCATCGGCAGCGCAATGCTGGGGGCCTTGGCCAGGCTGACCGATGAACCCTGGTGCAAGGTGTTCCACCATTTCACCGAAAAATAGATGATGGGCACGTTGACGACGCCCACCAGCGCCAGCACCGCCGCGGCGCGGTCGGCACGGCGCGGGTCGTCGATGGCCGCGTGCAGCGCCATGAAGCCGATGTAGAGAAACAGCAGGATCAGCTCCGACGTGAGCCGCGCGTCCCAGACCCACCAGGCACCCCAGGTCGGTTTGCCCCACAAGGCGCCGGTCCACAGCGCGATGAAGGTCATCCAGGCGCCGGTGGGTGCCAGCCCCAGCGCCAGGAGCGAGGCCAGTCGGGTATTGAGCACCAGGCCGATGCCGGCCCACAGCGCCATCGCCACATAGACCACCATCGACATCCAGGCGGCCGGCACGTGGATGAAGATGATCCGGTAGGCGTCGCCCTGCTGGGCGTCGGTGGGGGCCATGCCCAGCCCGATCACCAGACCGGTCACGGCCAGCACGGCGGCGGCCCAGCCGAACCCCGTCACCAGGGTTCCGGCCAGCGGGTAGAAGCGCTGCGGCGCTGCGTATTTGAACCAGTTCATCGGGTCGACCCTGGGGTTGGGCGGGTGCGGCCGGCATGGGCGGCGCCGGGCCGGGTATTGTGCCGCGCGCTCATTGCCCCGCCGCTATTCCAACGAGATCCGCAGGGCCACGGCGGCCGCCCACGGCGCCAGGAAGGCCGCGAGCACCAGCATCGCCCCCATCAGCGAGAAGTGCGCCGCCACGCCCAGCCCGGCGCCGCTGGCATCGACCGCGCCGGCGCCGAAGACCAGCACCGGCACATAGAGCGGCAGCACCAGCAACGACAACAGCACGCCCGCGCCGCGCACACCCACCGTGAGGGCCGCGCCGATCGCGCCAATCAGGCTCAGCAGCGGCGTGCCGATCAACAACGAAAGCAGCAGCACGCCGGTGGCCGGCAACGGCAGGTCGAACTGCAGCGCCAGCAGCGGCGACAGCAGCGCCAACAGCAAGCCCGAGCTGAGCCAATGGGCGGCGATCTTGGCGGCCACCAGCAGCGGCAGCGGGGTCGCCGACAACAGCAGTTGTTCCAGCGTGCCGTCCTGGAAGTCGTCGGCAAACAGGCGCCCCAGCGACAGCATCGACGCCAGCAGCGCCGCCACCCACACCACCCCCGGCGCCATGCTGCGCAGCAGCGCCGGCTCCGGGCCCACGCCGAGCGGGAACAGGCTGACGACGATGACGAAGAACACCAGCGCCGCCACGCTGTCGGAGCGGCGCCGCAACGCCAGCGCCAGGTCGCGCCTGAACAGGCAATGCAGGCCCGCCAGGGTGCTGGTCACCGACGCGGCGGGTGTCACAGCGACAGCGCCACTTGCGCCACGGCGTCGCCCAGGGCCACGCTTTGGTGGCTGGTCAACACCACGATCCCGCCGCGCCCGGTGTGCTCGGTGATGAGGCCCAGCAACCAGGCGGTGGCGGCGCTGTCGAGCGCGTTGAAGGGCTCGTCCAGCACCCACAGCGGCACCACGGCCGCCAGCGCCAGGCGCGCCAGCGCCACCCGCTTGCGCTGGCCCTGTGACAGCACCCGCGCCGGGGCCCGCTCGCGCCCACGCAGACCGGCGGCGGCCAGCGCCGCGCTCGCCTGCGCCGGACCCACCGGCTGGCCGCCCAGCACGCTGGCGGCCAACAGGTTTTCAAGCGCCGACAGGTCGTCCTTCAGCGCGGCGGCATGGCCCAGGTAGACCAGTTCGCGGCCGAACTCCTCGCGCAGCGAAGCGACGCGCTGGCCGCGCCACAGGACCTCGCCCCGGGCGGGCGCCAACAGGCCGCAAATCATTCGCAACAGGCTGGTCTTGCCCGCGCCATTGGCGCCTTGCAGGCGCAGCAACTGCCCCGGCAGCACCCGCAGGTCCAGGCCCTTGAAGAGGGAGCGCCGACCGCGCACGCACTCGACCTGGCGCAGTTCGAGCCCGGCGGTCATGGGGAGGGTGGGACGCAAGGGCGGCGCATCGGACGGGGGTGGGCGGGCGGGGTCCAGGGCAGAGGGCGGGCACCAGTTTAAGGCGCCGATTCGGCGTGGGCTTGACGCCGGACAGCGCGTCGACACGGCGTCGACGCGGCGCGCCACAGGCGCCCAGGGGCGGCGCGGCGGCCGGATCGCCTGAATAGCGCGCAGAAAACCACGCTTATCCGCGCTTCAGTTTGGCGCCGCCCTGCATGCGCCGGCGCCGCGGTCGATATCCATTTCACCAGGGCATTCCCTGGACCCCCCGATTCAACCCCTTCACGACGGAGCGACCCCTTTCGGACCCGCTCAGTCGGGCTCGCCGCATGGGATTCACCGCTTTCAAAGGCCTGCATGACATGAACTTCGCCAACCACCCCTCAAGCCGATTCCTTGCCAAGGTCGGGCTGCTGACCTTTCTTTCCGCCTGCGGCGGCGGTGGAGGCGGAGGCGGTGGTGGCGACGCGCCCAGCGCGGCGTTGTCAGGCAGTGGCGTGCCCACCACGGCGACGGCGCCGTCGACCGCATCCGGCACGTCGACCCCCCCTTTGAGCGCCGCTGAAACGCCGGCCGCGCCCGCGCCAACGCTGAGCGCGACCTGCGGCCTCGCCGACTTTGCGGCCACCGCGCTGGCG
>JAYSVE010000965.1:0-2624 GCA_043718725.1 Methylibium sp. | reverse complement strand
ATGCGGCGGGCGCTGGCCAGGCCAATGCCCTGGGCTCCGCCGGTGATCACGGCGACGCGGTTCTTCAGGTCCAACTGGTTCATGTGCTGCTTTCAAGGCCCGCAGGCGGTTGCGATGTGCCGAGATGCTAACGGTGCCGCGTGAGGCCCGGCCGGCCTTGGGCTGGAGTCGGTCGCCTGCAAGACCACCGCACGGGGAATTGGCAAGTGCATTCGCCAACGCCGGTACGTGATTGTCTGAGACCCTGTTGATCAGCGCCCGGCCAGCGCCAGTGCGGCCTGGCGGACCAATGTGGGCCCCTTGTAGATGAAGCCGGTGTAGATCTGCACCAGGTCGGCGCCGGCGGCCACTTTGGCCTTGGCATCGACCCCGCTCATCACGCCGCCCACGCCGATGATGGGGTAGGCCCCGCCGAGTTCGGCGCGCAACTGCGCGATCACCCGGTTGCTGGGCGCGAACACCGGCGCGCCCGACAGGCCGCCGGTCTCTTGCCCGTGGGGCAGGTGCCGGACCGCGTCGCGGGCGATGGTGGTGTTGGTGGCGATCACGCCGTCGATGCCGTTGTTCTTCAAAGTTGCGGCGATCAGCGCGATCTGACTTTCGTCGAGATCCGGCGCGATCTTGACAAACAGCGGCACGCTGCGGCCGAGTTGCCGGACCCACTGCTGCCGGCGCTGCTGCAACGCGAACAACAGCGCATCGAGCGCCGCGTCGCTTTGCAGCGCGCGCAGGTTCTGGGTGTTGGGGCTGGAGATATTGACGCTCACGTAGTCGGCATGCGGGTACACACCGTCCAGGCACAGCAGGTAGTCGTCCACCGCACGCTCGATCGGCGTGCTGGCGTTCTTGCCGATGTTCAGGCCCAGGATGCCGCCCTTGTTTCGAAACCTGGCGCGCTGGACATTGGCAACGAAGGCCTTCAAGCCGTCGTTGTTGAAGCCCAGCCGGTTGATCAGTGCCTGGGCCTGGACCAGCCTGAACATTCGCGGCTTCGGATTGCCGGGCTGCGCCAGCGGTGTGACCGTGCCGACCTCGATGAAGCCGAAGCCCATCGCGCCCAGGCCGTCGATGCAGCGGCCGTTTTTGTCCAGGCCGGCGGCCAGGCCGATGCGATTCGGGAAGGTCAGCCCCGCCAGTATCACCGGGTCGTGCACCCGGGGCTGCGCCACGCCACAGATGAGTGGCGTGTGCTGGATGCGCGCGAGGCTGTCCAGCGTCAGGTCGTGGGCGCGCTCCGGGTCGAGGCCAAACAGGAACGGTCGGGTCAGCGCGTAAGGGATCAGGGCCATGGGTGCCAACAGTTGAACCGGGTGCACGGCGCGGGTCCCGGATAATCGCCGGATTGTCTCAAACGGGTCCGTCTTGCATGGACACTGGCGCATGACCCAGGATGAACTGAAGGCGGCGGTCGGTCAGGCCGCGCTGGCTTACGTGGTGCCGGGCAGCGTGGTCGGTGTCGGCACCGGGTCCACGGTGAATTGCTTCATCGATGCGCTGGCATCAATGAAGCATGACATTCTGGGGGCCGTGTCCAGCAGCGAGGCCAGCTCCACGCGGCTGCGTGCCCACGGGATTCCGGTGCTCGACAGCAACGCCCAGGCGGGCATCCCGATCTACGTCGACGGTGCTGATGAAATCGATCACGCTGGTTGCATGATCAAGGGCGGTGGCACGGCGCTGACACGCGAAAAAATCGTCGCCGACACCGCGGCTCGCTTCATCTGCATCGCCGACGAATCCAAGCTGGTCCGCACCCTCGGCAACTTCCCGCTGCCGGTGGAGGTCATTCCGATGGCCGCCGCGCAGATCTCGCGCAAGCTCGCGGCCCTGGGCGGCGCGCCAAGCTTGCGCCACGGGGTGGTCACCGACAACGGCTGCCACATCATCGATGTGCGCGGCCTGCACATCACCGACCCGCTGGCCCTGGAGCAGGAAATCAATCAGTGGCCGGGGGTCGTGAGCGTGGGGATATTTGCGCGCAACAAAGCCAGCCTGTGTTTGCTGGGCACGGCGCAAGGCGTCAAGACAATGGCTTTCTGACGGCGCCAGCGCAATGCGCCGCTGAAAAGCGCGTAACCTCGCGACTGTTTCTCACCCTCTCGGCATTTCACAGGAGCGACGGCCCATGGCCAAACCCAACTATTCGTTCGAAAAGCGCCAGCGCGAGCTGGCCAAGAAAAAGAAGAAGGAAGAAAAGCTGAAGGAGAAGGCGGGTCGCAAGGTCGAACCCGGTCAAGCCGATGACTCGGGCCTGGACCCCGTGCCTGCCCAGGAGACCGAGGCCGGAGGCCCCCCCCCCGCGCCGTGAACCGATGAACGAGAAGCGCCGGCCCGCCGGCCCTGCGCGCCAGCGCTTGCCGACCGCATCCCCGCCGGTCACTGGCCCTGCATCTCCAGCCTACGCAGCGGCGCTGAAGACCGGCGTCCAAGCCGGTGTGCAAACGGTGCGCGACATGCACCTGGCGATCGCTGACAAGGCCTTTGGCGGTGTGCTGCTGGTGCCGGGGCTGTCGGTGCCGACCCGCGTCGTGCAAGGCGTCCACGACGCGATCGCCCAAGGGGTCTACGCCGCGGTGCGCCATGGCAGTGGCGCGCTGATGGCCGTGGCCAACGTGGCCGAACGG
>JAYSVE010000964.1:0-2624 GCA_043718725.1 Methylibium sp. | reverse complement strand
GACAGCGTGCCGGGAATGAAGTTCGCGTACATCTCCTTCGCGTAGTCCAGCGCCTTGATCGTCTCGGCGCTGTCGATCACGACCTTGTTGTCCTTGTCGACGAGCTGGCCGCCGTGCGACCAGATCAGCCAGTTGGTCCACAGGCCATCGCCGGTGGCGTTGCCGAGCGCGAAGCCGGCCGGCGTGCCCTTGGCCTTGAGCGCCTTCAACAGGTTCAGGAAGCCGGTGGTGTCTTTCGGGAAGGTGTCGAAGCCGGCCGCTTTCACAAGGCTTTGGCGGTAGACCAGCATCGCGCCGGCCGCACCCAGCGGCACGCCGATCCAGCTCTTGCCGTCGGGGCGCAGGTAGGCTTCACAGGCCGGGTACCAGCCACCGTATTTCTTGCCCAGGTATTCGGCCAGGTCGGTCACGTCGAGCAGCTTCTCGGGGTACAGATTGGCGTCGTCGTTGGTCCCCAGGATGATGTCGGGCCCGGCGCCGGTGTTGGCCGCCACCGCGGCCTTCGGGCGCACGTCTTCCCAGCCTTCGTTGTCGACGCGGACTTCGATGCCGGTTTTCTCGGTGAACTTCTTGACGTTGACCATGTAGGCGTCGATGTCGCCCTGCACGAAGCGGCTCCAGCGCAGCACGCGCAGCTTGGCGCCGGCTTCGGGCTTGAAGGACAGGGCCTGCGCGTGGACCGCGGGCGCCCAGACGGCGGCGCCGGTGCCAAACGTGGCGGCGGCGGCGATGCCGGCGGAACCTTCGAGGAATTTGCGGCGATTGAACGGGCTCATCGTGGATCTCCTTCAGTGATCAGGCTGGGGTTGGCGCGGGGAAAGTCAGTGACGGCGTGGCGCAACGTGAATCAGGCCGCCAGGCGCTGGCCGGAAGCGGCATCGAACAGGTGGGCGCGCTGCCGGTCGGGCAGCAGGTGGATCGTGCTGCCGGGTGCGAAGTCGTGGCGCTCGCGGAACACCGCCGCGAGATCAACGCCTTCGTGCCGGCAGGCGATGAAGGTGTCCATGCCGGTGGGCTCCATCACGACCACATGCACGGCAATGCCACCGGTGTCGACCAGCGTCAGGTGCTCTGGCCGGGTGCCGAAGACGACCGGCTGGCCGTCCGCCCCGCCGGCGCATGGCGGGGCATCGAGCAGGGTGCCGTCGCCGAGTTCGATGCGCACGCCGGCGCCGTTGCGCCTGAGTGTGCCGGGCAGGAAGTTCATCGCCGGCGAGCCGATGAAGCCGGCCACGAACTGGTTGGCCGGGTGGTCGTACAGCTCCAGTGGGCTGCCGGTTTGCTCGATGCGGCCGTCGCGCATGACGACGATCTTGTCGCCCATGGTCATGGCCTCGATCTGGTCGTGGGTGACGTAGATCGAGGTGGTCTTCAGGCGCAGGTGCAGCTCCTTGATCTCGCTGCGCATCGCCACGCGCAGCTTGGCGTCGAGGTTGGACAGCGGCTCGTCGAACAGGAACACCTGCGGGTCGCGCACGATCGCGCGGCCCATCGCCACGCGCTGGCGCTGGCCGCCCGACAACTGGCGCGGGTAGCGGTCGAGCAGCGCGCCCAGCGCCAGGATCTCGGCGGCGCGCGCGACCTTGCTGTCGACCGTGGCCTTGTCCTGCTTGGCCAATGTGAGCGAGAACGCCATGTTCTCGCGCACCGTCATGTGCGGGTACAGCGCGTAGTTCTGGAACACCATCGCGATGTCGCGCTCCTTGGGCAGCACGTCGTTGACGCGGCGCTCGCCGATGCGGATTTCACCGGCGCTGATCTGCTCCAGCCCGGCGATCATGCGCAGCAGCGTCGATTTGCCGCAACCGGAGGGGCCGACCAGCACGGTGAACGAGCCATCGGGGATGTCGATGTCGACGCCGTGCAGCACGGGTGTGGCACCGAAGTTCTTCTTGACTGCCTGAATCGTGACGCTGGCCATGCACAGGGTTCCTGGAGATCGCGGGCGGGGCTCGCCCCCAATGGTGCGGTGACGGCGCCGCACAGGCCCGTCCCACATTGACACCGCAGTATCGGCGTTGAAAAGCGCCGCCGCCATCAGGGCAAACCGGTAGGCCGTGCCGTTGAACTATTTGTATGATGACCTGATAACCATGTTGAATCCAACCTCCGTTGTCCGGCCCGCGGCCGGGGCGGGCCCGCCCCGGCTGGTCGCCCAGCGCTTGTCCGACCAGCTCGCCGCGCTGCTGGGTGGCCAGATCGACTCCGGCGCGCTGCGGCCCGGCGACCGCTTGCCCACCGAGCAGCAGCTCGCGTTGGCGCATGGCGTGTCGCGCACGGTGGTGCGCGAGGCGGTGCACCAGCTCAGGTCGCGCCAACTGGTGCTGTCGCGCCAGGGTTCGGGCGTCTTCGTGGCGCCCACGCCCATGAACCGACCGCTGGTGTTCGACCCCCTGGTGCTCGAATCGGTGCAGGCGGTGGTCCACGTCGTCGAGGTGCGGCGCGTGCTCGAAGCCGAGATCGCCGCGCTCGCCGCCGAGCGCGCCACGCGCTCGCAGGTGGCGGCGATGCGGCGCGCGCTCAAGGCCATCGACGCGGCGGCGCAGGCCGGGCAGGACGGCGTGGCCGAGGACCTGGCCTTTCACCGCGCCATCGGCGAGGCCACCGGCAACCCGCAGTTCCGC
>JAYSVE010000963.1:0-15221 GCA_043718725.1 Methylibium sp. | reverse complement strand
CTTGCCGGCGCCGTTTTCACCGACGATGGCGTGGATCTCGCCGGCCCGCACGTTCAGGTTCACGTCGCTCAGCGCCTTGACGCCGTGGAACGCCTTCTTCATGCCGCGCATTTCGAGAATGTGGCCGCTCATGTCACCTCACGCAAAAAAAACAGGCCCAGCACCGCGGGGCACTGAGCCTGTTCTCCCGGACGCACCCGACTACGTGATCTGCGCTTCGGTGTAGTAGCCGCTGTCGATCAGCACCTGCTAGTAGTTCGACAGGTCCACGCTGACCGGCTTGAGCAGGTAGGACGGCACGATCTTGACCTTGTTGTTGTAGGTCTTGGTGTCGTTGATCACAACCGTCTTGTTGGTCAGCATCGCGTCCACCATGGCCGCCGTGACCTTGGCGAGTTCGCGCGTGTCCTTGAAGATGGTGGAGGCCTGCTCCTTGCGGATCATCGACTTGACGGTCGGCACCTCGGCGTCTTGCCCGGTCACCACCGGGAACGGCTGCTTCGGCGTGCCGTAGCCCACGCCCTTGAGCGACGACAGGATGCCGATCGACAGGCCGTCGTAGGGCGACAACACCGCGTCGACGCGCGCCTTGCCCTAGTAGGCGCTGAGCAGGTTGTCCATGCGCGACTGCGCCACGGCGCCGTCCCAACGCAGGGTCGACACCTTGTTCATGCCGGTCTGCTTGCTCTGCACCACCAGCTTGCCCTTGTCGATGTACGGTTGCAGCACCGACATGGCGCCGTCGTAGACGAAGAATGCATTGTTGTCGTCGGCCGAGCCGCCGAACAACTCGATGTTGAATGGGCCCTTGCCGCCCTTCAGGTCGAGCGCCTTCTCGATGTACTGCGCCTGCAGCACGCCGACCTGGAAGTTGTCGAAGGTGGCGTAGTAGTCGACGTTCTTGCTGCCCACGATCAGCCGGTCGTAGGCGATGACCTTCATGCCCTTGTCGGCGGCCTTTTGCAGCGCGTTGGACAGCGTGGTGCCGTCGATGGCGGCAATCACCAGCACCTTGACGCCCTTGGTGATCATGTTCTCGACCTGGGCCAACTGGTTCGGGATGTCGTCGTCGGCATATTGCAGGTCGGCCTTGTAGCCCTTGTCGGCCAGGCTCTTGACCATGCTGTTGCCGTCGGCGATTTAGCGCGCCGAGGTCTTGGTCGGCATCGACACACCGACCGTGCCCTTGTCCTGGGCCACGGCCCAGCCGGTTGCGACCAGGCTCAGCGCCACGCCGACCATCAACGAATTAATCATCTCCACGGTGTCTACTTCAGAACAGTTGTATGAGTTTGTCGAACCCGACCGCCATGGGTCGAAGGCGGTGGATGACACTGGCCGCGCAAGGCATGCCGCTGCCCGCGCCTGCCGAGCGGAACCGCATCAGGCCAGCTTGCGCTGCAGCCGAATCTCTTCGACTTTCACGCCACCCATGTCGATGGTCTTGGCGGTGTTGATTTCGCGCCTGAACCCGGCCAGTTCAAAAAAACGCAGCGCGCGTTCGTTGCGCAGTGGTAGCCATACCGTCACCTTGGTGCAACCCTCATCCTGCAGGCCGTCGCGGGCCGCGTCCCACAACGCCAGGCCGATGCCGGTGGACCACAGCGCCGGGGCCGCGCCAAGCGCCCAGATCTCGCCGGTGGTGGGTGGCGTGCCCTTGTCGCGCGAGCGGTCGAAGCCGACGAAGCCGACCACGCGGGCCTCGTCGGTGGCCACCAGCAACTGCGGCTCGCCCATGTCGATGGCCTCGCGCCAGAAGGCCTGGCGCTTGTCGAGCGACATGGCCTGCAGTTGCTCGGGGGGCAACAGCCCGGCGAAGGCGGCTTGCCATGCGGCGACGTGGATTTCGGCGACGCCCTTGGCGTCTTTGAGGCTGGCGTGGCGGACCTGGTAGCGGGACATGGAGGCGCTCGTTGGTGGCTGGATTCGGCGGGAGCGAGATTGTGCCCTCAGTCGGCCGCCGCTCGCGTCGCTGTCGCTGTCGCTGCACTCAGGCGCTGCGCGCCGCCTCCTGGTCTTGCAGCAGGCGCCACATCACCTTGCCCGAGCCCGACTTGGGCAACACGTCGACAAACTCCACCAACCTGGGCGCCTTGTAGGCCGCCATGTGTTCGCGCGCCCAGCCGATGATGTCTTCGGCGCTGGTCGTGCCGCGGGCCTCGGCGCGCAAGACCACCACCGCCTTGACGGTCTCGCCGCGGTAGGCGTCGCGGGCGCTGATGATGCAGGCCTCCTGCACCGCCGGGTGTTTGTAGAGCAGCATTTCGACCTCGGCCGGCCAGACCTTGAAGCCGCTGGCGTTGATCATGCGTTTGAGGCGGTCGGTGAGGAAGAAGTAGCCCTCATCGTCCATGCGGCCGAGGTCGCCGGTGCGGAAGAACAGCTTGTCTTGCGCCTCGCCCGGCAACGCGACGAAGGCGGCGGCCGTGGCCTCGGGGTGGCGCCAGTAGCCCTTGAAGACCATCGGCCCGTGGGTGACGATCTCACCCACCTCGCCGACCGGCATTTCGAGCAGCGTGAGCGGGTCCACCACGCGCGAATCGACGCCATAGATCGGTATGCCCAGGCATTGCAGCTTGGCCCGCTCGGGCGGGTTGGCGTGGCTGGGCGCGGCGGTTTCGGTCAGGCCGTAGCCTTCGGCGAAGGTCAGGCCGAATTCGTCGATCAGCCGTTGCGCCACGGCCTGCGGCATCGCCGCGCCGCCACCGCTCAGGTAGCGCAGGCTGGACAGGTCGAAGCTCTTGTAGTGGGGGCTGGCGAACAGGTCGATGATCATCGTCGGGATGCAGGTCCAGTGCGTCACCTGGTAGCGCGAGATCAGCCGGCCCGCCAGCTCGCGGTCCCAGCGCGGCAGGATGATCGAGGTGCTGCCGATGTAGATCGAGCCGAGCACGCTGTACATCATGCCGGTGGCGTGGAACATCGGCACCACCGCCAGGCTCACCATCTCGGGCCCGGCGTGGCCCCACTGGCCGCCGACCACGTTGTGCATCAGAGTTCGATGGGTGTGCATGCAGCCCTTGGGCAGGCCGGTGGTGCCCGAGGTGTAGGGCAGCATCGCCAGGTCGTCGGCCTGCGCGGTGTGCGGGCCGGGCTGGCGGGCTTGCCCGATCACGTCGTGCCAGCGCACAAAGAAGGCGCCGGCCGCGTCCGGCAGCGGCGGGTCGCTGCGCAGCCATTCTTCGGTGGCTGCCGATGGCGCGTCGGCGGGGTCCAGCGGGCCGGGCGGCAGCGCGTCGCTGTAGCGCGCCACGACGACATGCTGAAGGCGCTCGGCGGCAGGCACCGCCTCGTTCGCCGCTGCCACGGTGGCCGCCAGGTCGGCACTGCAAATGACGACGCGCGCCCGCGGGTCGGTGATGTAGTGCTTGAACTCCTCGCTGCGGTTCATCGGATTGACCGGCACCACCACCGCGTTGGCACGCAGGATGGCGTAACACGCCACCGCGTACTGGGGACAGTTCTGCATGAACACGCCGACCCGGTCGCCCGCGTTCACGCCCACACTTTGCAGCCAGCCGGCCAGGCGCTCGGCCTCGCTGTGCAGCGCGGCGTAGCTCATGGCCCGGCCGAAAAACAGGTAGGCGGCTTTTTGGGGGTAGCGCCGCGCGGCCACCTCCAGGTTGAACCACAGCGAGGTCTCCGGCGCCACCAGCTCGCGCGGCAGGCGTTTGGGCCAGACTTTGTGGTGCGGTCGCGCAATCGACGTATCGGACACGGTTTCTCCTTGATGTGTGCTCGCCGGGGCTGCGCCGAGGTATAGCCCAAAGAGCGCACCCGGACCGGCCTTTGAAGCGCTAGCCATGCCTCGGACAAACCCTAGCGCAGTGTCGAGCACGGCAACAGCGGGGCCGGCCCTTAACGCCCTGCTACCGTCGCCGCCATGCCCCCATCACCGCTTCGACGATCTGCCGGGGCACGGGTGGGCGCCATCGTGCTGGTCTTGCTGGTCTTGCTGGCCAGCGGCTGCGCGTCGGTCTTCGACCTGCAAGGCCACCGTGGCGCGCGTGGTCTGGCGCCGGAGAACACCCTCGCGGCGTTTGCGACCGCGCTGTCGCTGGGCGTCACAACGCTGGAGCTGGACACGGCGGTCACAAGCGACGGCATCGTCGTGATCTCGCACGACAGCACACTCAACCCCGACATCACCCGTGACGCGCAAGGCCAATGGCTGGCCGCGCGCGGCCCGGCGATCTTCGCGCTGACGCTGGCCGAGTTGCAGGCCTTCGATGTGGGCCGCCTTCAGCCCGGCACGCGCTACGCGCAGAGCCAGCCCGCGCAGCAACCGGCCGACGGCCAACGCATTCCGACGCTGGCGCAACTGTTCGAGTTGACGGCGCGCCACGGCAACCAGGCCGTTCGCTTCAACATCGAAACCAAGCTGTCGCCCCTGCAGCCCGAATTGACGCCCGAGCCCGAGGCCTTTGTGCGCGCCGTGCTGGCCGTCGCGAGTCAGCACGGGATGCTCAGGCGCATCAGCCTGCAAAGCTTTGACTGGCGCACGCTGCAAGTCGCGCAGCGGCTGGCGCCGGGCGTGCCGACGGTGTACCTGAGCGCGCAACAGCCCTGGGCCCACAACGTCGCCGATGCCCGCTGGACCGCCGGCTTGCGCCTGGCCGACCATGGCTCGGTGCCCAAGATGGTCAAGGCCGCGGGCGGCGCGACCTGGTCGCCTTATTTTGGCGATGCGAATCCTGAACTGGTGCAACAAGCGCAAGCGCTGGGGCTCAAGGTCGTGGTCTGGACGGTCAATGAGCCGGCCGACATCGAACGCATGCTGGAGCTGGGTGTGGACGGCATCATCAGCGATCGGCCCGATCGCGTTCGCGCGGCCATGGTGGCCCGCGGCATGAGGTTGCCCAGGCCCACTGCGCCGCGTTGAAGCCACGGCCGACTCGACGCCGCGCGGGCTTCACTACACTGCGCGCTCCCTCACATCAAAAGGCAGGCCGCGATGGCAACCGAGAAGATCGAAGGCGCCAGCATCAGCACCCGGGCCAACGTCTATTTCGACGGCAAGTGCGTCTCCCACGCCATCACCCTGGCCGATGGCAGCAAGAAGAGCGTCGGCGTGATCCTGCCCGCCACGCTGACCTTCAACACCGGCGCCCCCGAGATCATGGAAACCACGGCGGGCGCGTGCGAAGTGCTGCTGCCGGGCGGTGGCGAGTGGCTGCTGTTCGGCCCCGGAGAATCATTCGAGGTGCCTGGCAACACAAGCTTTCAAATCCGCGTGGCGGGCGAGCCGTACCACTACATCTGTCACTTCGGTTGAGCTCGGCGCCACGTCGCGACGCGATCCCTGGCCGATGCTCTGAGCAGGCCGAGGCCATCGGGTGACCGGCTCCGTTCATGTCCCCCGAGCCGGGGTACCGGCTCTCCTCCTTTACTTCACTCCGCCGGTCACCCGACGCCCTCGGCTTCGCGACGTTTGAGCCCGTCAACGGAAGACTGAACACATGCTGAGGCCAATCGCCAGCTTTGTGCCCAGTCGATTTAGAGTCAGGGCGCAGGTCGGCTCGAGCGAAGCGCCTCGGGTGTCTTCGATCTCCTCTTTTCAAGGGGTGCTGCCCGGCGCTCGATCAAAGGTGTAGACGTGAACGTGTTCATCTTGTTCCTCCCTCATGTGCACCAGATGAAACGTGTCTTCGTCGAGAAGGCGAATCTGGTGCGTGTTAAGCAGGGCCATGATTCGCCCCATCTACTGTCCAACTAGCGATTCGTAAAGCTCATAGTCGTGCGGAGCACGGTATGGGTTCCGTGCGTGGAGAACGTTGCCGCAGCGCCCATGAACTTCTATGAGCTCCGCTCGCGTCAGGTAGCCATCGGTCCGATCTACCATGTCGCTCTTTACGCCGGGCTGCGTTGCAGGGAGCTCAATAACCGGACGAGGATAGAAGTTCGGATTGAGCCGCTCAACATCTTTGAGAATCTGGACAGGATCCCAGTGCTTCTCGAACTTGCGTTGCTGATTCTCGAAGATGGCCCGATTCGCGGCCAGTGACGCGAGTGCAATGAGCTCAGTGATCATTCGAACCTGCAACACCATTGTCTCGATGTGGGTCACCTCGTACATAACAGTGACTTGCCTATCGAGCAACGCGTAGACGAGAGTGGTTCGGCGCTTGATCTCCTGCATTACTGCGACATAGGCCTGGGTGTCTGGTTCCATGTGACGCCTCACGCGAACCCTTCATTGTGAACACAGCATCGGCTCCACAACGCCGCCAGATCAGGCCGGCGCGGCGCTCTGCGCAGCGAGGTAAAGGAGGAGAGCCGGTACTCCGGCTCGGGGGACACTCGCGGAGCAGAGCGCCGAGGCGGCCTGATCCCGCGCCACCGGATCACATCAATCGTATTTGATGTACTTGAACCGCTGATCGTCCGGCGTGCCCTGCAGGACCGCGCCCTCTTCCTTGCCCGGCTGCCACATCACCACTTCTTCGATCTTGCGCGCCAGCGCGAAATCCTTGTCGGTGATCCCCTTGGCTTCGTGGTTGCTCAGCTTGACGGTGACGAAGGCGTAGCTGACCGTCAGGTCGGGGTGGTGCCAGGCCGCTTCGGCCAGGTGGCCGACGGTGTTGACGACCATCAGCGTGCCCTTCCAGCCGCTGGTCTTGTACTTGCGCCGGATCCAGCCGTCTTCCAGGTACCAATGCGGCAGTTCTTCCTTCAGCCTGGCCTCGATTTCCTCAACCGAATAGACCTCGTTGGATGATTTCTTGCGCCATTGCGTCATCACGATCTCCTTGGTTCACACCTTCACACGACCACCGGTTCGGGCTCAAGGCGGATGCCGAACCGACCGTAGACACTTTCCTGGATGGCCCGGGCCAGCGTCATCACCTCAGAGCCGATCGCGCCACCCCGGTTGACCAGCACCAGCGCCTGTTTCTCGTAGACGCCGGCGCGGCCGACGCTCTTGCCCTTCCAGCCACAGGCGTCGATCAACCAGCCGGCCGCCAGCTTGATGCTGCCGTCGGCCAGGTTGTAGTGCACCACCGTCGGGTCGCGGCCGATGATGTCGCGGCACTGCTCGGGCGAGACCAGCGGGTTCTTGAAAAAGCTGCCGGCGTTGCCGATCAGCGCCGGGTCGGGCAGCTTGGCGCGGCGGATCGCGCAGACCCAGTCGAACAACTGCTGTGCGCTGGGCGTCTGCACGCCCGACTCGGCCCGTTTGCGCTCGATGTCCAGGTAGCCCAGCACCGGCCGCCACGGCCGCGGCAGGCGAAACCGCACCCGGGTGATGACGCTGCGCCCCGCCAGCGCATGCTTGAACACGCTGTCGCGGTAGCCGAAGGCGCACATCGCCGGCCCCAGCGTGATGCCGCGGCCGTTGACCAGGTCGACGGTGTCGAGCGCCTCGAAGCGGTCTTGCAATTCGACCCCATAGGCGCCGATGTTTTGCACCGGCGCGGCGCCCACGGTGCCGGGAATCAGCGCCAGGTTTTCCAGCCCCGGCCAGCCCTGGGCCAGGGTCCACGCGACGAAGCCATGCCAGTCTTCGCCGGCACCGGCCTCGACGATCCAGGCGTCGCCGCGTTCTTCGACCAGGCGCATGCCGCGCACCTCGACCTTGAGCACCACCTGCGGCATGTCGCGCGTGAGCACGATGTTGCTGCCGCCGCCGAGCACGAACTTCGCGGCGCGGCCCAGTGCGGGGGCGTCGACGACCTGGCGCACGTCGGCGTCGCTGGCGATGCGCACCAGGGTGTGCGCCACGGCCGGCAGGCCAAAGGTGTTGTAGGGTTTGAGGCTCACGCCCGACTCGATCCGCATGGCACAATTTTCGCCGATATCGCTCGCGTTGCGGCGACAATCCGGCCATGCCCAGCTTTGACACCGTGCTCGATCCCAACCTCGTCGAGGTCAGGAACGCCGTCGACCAGACGGCCAAGGAAATCGGCACCCGATTCGACTTCAAAGGTTCGTCCGCGCGCGTCGAACTCAAGGACAAAGAGCTCACGCTGTGGGCCGACAGCGACTTCCAGATCGGCCAGGTGATGGACATCCTGATCACCAAGCTCACCAAGCGCAGTGTCGACGCGCGCTTCATCGACAAAAGCGCCAAGATCGAGAAGATCGGCGGCGACAAGGTCAAGCAACTGCTCATCGTCAAGAGCGGCATCGACGGCGACACGGCCAAGAAGATCCAGACCGCCATCAAGCAAAGCAAAATGAAGGTCCAGGCCGCGATCCAGGGCGACACGGTCCGCGTCACCGGCACCAAGCGCGACGACCTCCAGGCCGCGATGGCGCTGATCCGCAAAGAAATTGCCGACGCGCCGCTGTCGTTCGACAACTTCCGCGATTGAGCGTGCAACCCGGCCAGCGACTCCGCCTGGGCCTGGGAACCGGCCTGCTGCTGATGGCCGCGGCCTCGGCGCAAACCGTGGCATTCAGCGGCAGCCTCGGCGACAAGGCCTTGCTGGTGATCGACGGCAGCCCGCGCACGCTGGCGGTCGGCGCCACGGTGCAGGGCGTCAGGCTGGTCGGCATGAGGGGTGACGACGCCCTGGTCGAGGTGGCCGGCAAGCGGCAAACGCTGCGCCTGGGGCACGCGCAGGTCAACCTGGGCGGCGTGGCCAGCGCGGGCGGCGGCTCGCAAATCGTGCTGACCGCGGGCACCGGCGGGCATTTCCTGACCACCGGCGCGATCAACGGCAAGTCGGTGCGCTTCGTGGTGGACACCGGCGCCACCCACATCGCCCTGAGCCAGGCCGAGGCCGACCGCATCGGCCTGGCCTACAAGGCCGGCCAGCGCGGCATGAGCCACACCGCCAACGGCCCGGTGCCGGTGCACCGCGTCACGCTGGACGTAGTGCGGGTCGGCGACGTGCAGGTCTACAACGTCGACGCCACCGTGCTGCCGGCGCAAATGGACCAGGTGCTGCTGGGCAACAGCTTTCTCACGCGCTTTCAGATGAAGCGCGACAACGACACCATGACGCTGGACAAGCGGCCCTGAGGGGCGGGCCGATGGACACGCGGCCGATGCAGGGTTTTACCCCCGAGTGGGCCCGGCACGTGGTCTGGTACCAACTCCTGCCCGAACGCTTTGCCAACGGCGACAGCGCCAACGACCCCACGCCCGACAGCCTCAATGGATCGTTGCACGGCGGGCCCTTGCACCCCGGCTGGCGCGCCCACCCCTGGACCAGCGACTGGTACGCGCTGCAAGCCTGGGAGCGCGCCAGTGGCAAGCCGCTGGCCGCCAACCTGCCGGACCGGCGCTATGGCGGCGACATCGCCGGCATCCTGCAGCGCCTGCCCTACCTGCAGCAGCTTGGCGTCGGCGCGCTGACCCTGACCCCGGTCTTCGACGCGCCTTCGCACCACAAGTACGACGCCGCCACGCTGCACCACATCGACCCCCACTTCGGCCCCGACCCGGCCGGCGACCGTGCCTTGATCGCCCTGGAGACGCCCGACGACCCCGCCACCTGGGTCTGGACCAGCGCCGACCGCTTGATGCTCAAGCTGATCGCGCAAGTCCACGCCCGCGGCATGCGCATCATCTTCGACGGTGTGTTCAACCATGTCGGCGAGCGCCACTGGGCGTTTCTGGACCTGGTCAAGCGCCAGCGCAAATCGCGCTTCAAGGACTGGTTCAAGGTGCTCTCCTGGAGCGACGAGCCGCAGGGCTTTCAATACCAGTCCTGGGGCGACAACGCCACCTTGCCCGAACTTCGGCAGGTGGGTGACACGTTGGCCGACGGACCGCTGGCCTATGTGAATGCGGTCACGAGGCGCTGGATGGCGCCGCAGGGCGATGTCGGCCGGGGCGTTGACGGCTGGCGGCTCGATGTCGCGCCATGCTTGCCGCACGCCTTCTGGAAGGGCTGGCGCAGCCTCGTCAAGTCCCTCAACCCGCAGGCCTACCTGGTGGCCGAGGTCATCCGCGACGTCGCGTTCAACAAGCCGTTCCTGCAGGGCGACGAGTTCGACGCGGTGATGAACTACAACTTCGCGTTCGCCTGCGACGAGTTCTTCTTTCGCGACACGCGCCGCATCAGCGCCACCGCGTTCGACGCCCTGCTGCGCGAACTGCGCGAGGCCTACCCGGCCTGCGTTGCCCCGGTGATGCAAAACCTGTTCGGCAGCCACGACACGGCGCGCCTGGCCTCGCACGCCGTCAACCGCGACCGGCTCGACTACCGCCATTTCGAAGAAACCTACCACCCGCGCGATTCGCGCGCCCGGTTTGGCGACCGGCGCATGCGGCCCAGAAGCCTGATCGACACGGGCGACGCCCGGTCGCGCGCCAAGACCGCCGACGACCTGCCCGCCAGCGCCTTCGACACGCGCAAGCCCAATGCCCAAGAACGCAGCCTGCAAAAGCTCTTTGTGCTGTTCCAGATGACCTGTCTCGGCGCGCCGATGGTCTACCAGGGCGACGAGGCCGGCCAGTGGGGCGCCAACGACCCGTGCAGCCGCAAGCCCATGCTGTGGTCCGACCTGGCCTATGACGCCGAAGCCGCGGCGCCGGACGGCAGCCCACGCGCCCACCCCGACACGGTGGCCTTCGACGCCGATTTGTTCGCTCACTACAAACAGTGCATCGCGCTGCGGGCCGACCTGCCCGTGCTGCGCACCGGCGGCGTCACCACACTGGTGTGCGACGACGCGCGCGGCCTGCTGGTGCACCTGCGCAGCGACGGCGCGAACCACGCGGTGGTGGCCATCAACCGGGGCCAAGACGCGGTCGAAACGGTGCTGACCTTGCCCAAGGGGCGCTGGGTCGAGCAGCCGTCGGGCAAGGCGGTGAAGGCCGATGCGCGCGGCAAGGTGGCGCTGAAAGTGGCGGCGTTGGCGGGGGTGGTGCTGAGCTTGCGGCAGGCGTGAGTCGGCTTCGCCGAGGCAGACGTCGCGGCGGCCGCGCTGGCAGCCAAGCCGGGCGAGCCAAGGCGCTGATCGACCCGACCGAGATTTGTCCCTGGGGCAGCGCGAAACCATGGCACGGTCGTGCTAAAACGCGGGCTTCGCCAGCATTGGCCAGCCAAGCCCGGAGCACCGCATGGACCTCAATTTCACCCCTGAAGAACAGGCCTTTCGCGAGCATGTCCGTGGCTGGGTTGCGCAAAACCTGCCTAAGGACATCAGCCACAAGGTGCACCACGCGCTGCGGCTGAACCGCGACGACATGCAGCGCTGGGCCAAAATTCTGGGCAAGCAGGGCTGGCTGGGCTGGGGCTGGCCCAAGCAGTTTGGCGGGCCGGGCTGGAATGCGGTGCAGCGCCATTTGTTCGAAGAGGAATGCGCCCTCGCCGGCGCGCCGCGGGTCGTGCCGTTCGGCCCGGTGATGGTGGCGCCGGTGATCATGACCTTCGGCACGCCGGCGCAACAGACGCGCCACCTGCCGGGCATTCGCAGCGGCGAGGTCTGGTGGAGCCAGGGCTACAGCGAGCCGGGCTCGGGCTCGGACCTGGCTTCGGTCAAGTGCAAGGCCGAACGCGTGCAGCGCCATGGCGGCGATGTCTACCTTGTCAACGGCCAGAAGACCTGGACCACGCTGGGGCAATACGGCGAATGGATTTTTTGCCTGGTGCGCACCAGCACCGAAGGCAAGCCGCAAACCGGCATCAGCTTTTTGCTGATCGACATGAAGAGCCCCGGCGTCAGCGTGCGGCCCATCGTGCTGATGGACGGCGAACCCGAGGTCAACGAGGTCTGGTTCGACAACGTCGAAGTGCCGGCCGAGAACCTGGTGGGCGAAGAGAACAAGGGCTGGACCTATGCCAAGCACCTGCTGGCGCACGAGCGCACCAACATCGCCGACGTGAACCGCGCCAAGCGCGAACTCGAGCGGCTCAAGCGCGTCGCCAGGGCCGAGGGGCTGGATCGGGACACGCGTTTTCCCGACGAGATCGCCAGGCTGGAGGTCGACGTCGTGGCGCTGGAGATGATGGTGCTGCGGGTGCTGTCGGCCGAAACCGGCGGCAAGCAGTCGCTCGACGTGGCGGGGCTGTTGAAGATTCGCGGCAGCGAGATCCAGCAGCGCTACAGCGAGCTGATGATGCTCGCCGCCGGCCCGGCCAGCGTGCCGCTGATCCGCGAGGCGATGGAGGCCGGCTGGCAAGGGGACCAGGTCGACGGCGTCGGGCGCGCGCGCCTGGCCGCCGATTGGGCGCATGTCGCGCCGCTGGCCGGCGGCTACTTCAACCTGCGCAAGACGACGATCTACGGAGGCTCGAACGAAGTGCAGCGCAACATCGTGGCGCAGACGGTTCTCGGCTGAAGCCGAGAACCGTCCGCGCGGGCGCGGACAGGATTGCTCCCTTCCCCTGCCCCTTCCCCGCTGCGCAAGCGCAGGCAGATTGCTCCCTTCCCCTGCCCCTTCCCCCAAGGAGGAAGGGGTACCAGTCAGACAGACGAACGAACGAACGGACACCACCATGGACTTTGACTTCTCGGACGACCAGGAAATGCTGCGCGAATCGGTGCGCAAGTGGGTGGCCAAGGGTTACGGCTTCGAGCGCCGCACCGGCATCGTCAAGGCCGGCGGGTTTTCGAAGGACGTCTGGCGCGAGCTGGCCGACCTGGGCCTGTTGGGGCTGGCGGTGCCAGAGGCCCACGGCGGCATGGGTTTCGGCGCCGTGGATGCGATGGTGGTGATGGAAGAACTCGGCCGCGGCATCGTGCTGGAGCCGTATGCGCAGGGCGCGCTGATCGCCGCCGGCGTGCTGTGCGCCCACGCATCCGAGGCGCTCAAGACGGCGTGGTTGCCGCGCATCGCCGGCGGCGACGCGCTGGTGGTGCTGGCGCACCAGGAGCGCGCCGCGCGCTACCGGCTGGCCCACGTCGCTTGCCAGGCCAGCGCCGGCGCCACGGCCTCGGGCTGGAGCCTCAGCGGCGCCAAGAGCGTGGTGCCGGCGGGCGCCCATGCCGACGCTTTCATCGTGCCGGCGCGGGTGTCGGGCGCGGTCGATGACGGCGCCGGGATCGCGCTGTTCCTGGTCGAGCGCCAGGCGACGGGCGTGAGCACCCGCGGCTATGCCACGCAGGACGGCGCCTGCGCCGCCGAGCTGGCGTTGGTCAATGCGCCGGCGACCCTGATCGCACCGGCCGGCGTCGGCCTGGCCGCGCTGGAACTGGCGCAGGACATCGGCATCGCCGCGCTGTGCGCCGAAGGCGTCGGCGCGATGGACAAGCTGGTGGCGCTGACGGTCGAGTACATGAACACGCGCAAGCAGTTCGGCGTGGCGATTGCCAGTTTCCAGGCGCTGCGCCACCGCATGGCCGACGTGAAGATGCAGTTGGAGCTGGCTCGATCGATGAGCTACTACGCCAGCCTGAAGATGAACGAGGCGCCCGCCGCGCGGCGCCGCGCGCTGTCGCAGGCCAAGCTGCAGCTCGGGCAGTCGATGCGCTTCGTCGGCCAGCAGTGCGTGCAGTTGCACGGCGGCATCGGCATGACCGACGAATACATCGGCAGCCACTACTTCAAACGCCTGACGGTGATGGAGATGAGCTTCGGCGACTCCATGCACCACCTGGGCGAGGTGAGCGCGCGCATGCAGGACAGCGCGGGGGTGTTCGCCTGAACTCACCCGGCGCCATCACCGATGTGGCCGGCATCCAGGTCGGCCACTTCACCGACACCCGCCGGCCGACCGGCTGCACGGTGATCCTCACGCCGCAAGGCGCGGTCGGCGGCGTCGATGTGCGCGGCGCCGCGCCGGGCACGCGCGAGACCGACCTGCTGTCGCCGCTGAACGCGGTCGAGAAGGTCCACGCCGTGCTGCTGGCCGGCGGCAGCGCCTTCGGGCTCGACGCCGCCGGCGGGGTGATGCGCTGGCTCGACGAACGCGGTTTCGGCGTGACTGTGGGCCCGGCCCGGGTGCCGATCGTGCCGGCGGCGATCCTGTTCGACCTCTGGGTCGGCGATGCCGCCATCCGCCCCGATGCGGCATCCGGCTACGCCGCCTGCGAAGCCGCCGGGACGGCGCCGCCCGCCGAGGGCAATGTGGGCGCCGGCAGCGGCGCCACGGTGGGCAAGCTGTTCGGCCTGCAGCGGGCGATGAAGGGCGGCATCGGCAGCGCGTCGGTCCGGGTCGGCGCCATCACGGTCGGGGCGCTGGTCGCCGTCAACCCGATCGGCGATGTGCTGGACCCGGCCACCGGCCAGGTGCTGGCCGGTGCCCGCACGGCCGACGGCAAGGCGCTGCTCGGCAGCATGCGGGCCTTGCTGCGCGGCGAGCTTCCGCAGCACTTGCAGGCCGGCCTGGCCACGACCATCGGCGTGGTTGCGACCGACGCGGTGCTCACCAAGGCGCAGGCCAACAAGGTCGCGCAGATGGCGCACGACGGCCTGGCGCGCTGCATCAACCCCGTCCACACCCTGACCGACGGCGACACGTTGTTTGCGCTGGCCACCGGCGCCAGCGGGCGGCCCGGCAACGTCACCCTGATCGGCGCGCTCGCCGCCGAAATGGTGACCGCGGCGGTGCTGAACGCGGTGCGCGCGGCACGCTCGCTGCGCGGCCCCGGCCTGCCCGACTTGCCGAGCGCGGCAGATTTGTGAGCGACCCCACCACGCCAGCCCACGGAGACCCACCGCCAGGACAACCAGGCTCTCGCGCCGCGGGCTGCTGCTCGCCGCCGGCGCCGCCGCGCTGTTGGCCGCCTGAGCCGGTGGCCCGTCGGCCGGCCTGCAACCCGCCGGCGACTTCGCGCCCATCGTCTTCGTCCATGGCAACGGCGACACCGCCGCGCTGTGGCACACGACGCTGTGGCGCTTCGAGTCCAACGGCTGGCCGCGCGAGCGCCTGCATGCGATTCTCTCCTCGCGGGCACGAGCCCGTCTGGCCGTCATGGGCCTCGAAGGGGCTCCTCCGCAGCCTTGGGCGAATACCGCAGTGCGCAGCGCGGAGGTTGCCTGACGAACCCGCAGCGTCGCCGCGCCTTGCCAGCCCACCGCAACGCGGCTCACTCGGGCACGTCCAACTGCCGTTTCTGGGGTAGCCGGGCGCGTCCACAAAGGGGTGCGGCGTGCTTGGGTCGACAGGCGGCAGAACCCGTGCCTGCCTGCGGCTACACCGTGTCGGCGATCCACTCGGCGGGCTGACGCTGGCGCGGTCTCGGCCGCTGGCCGCGCAGCAGGGCGGTCAGCGCTTGCGCGTCCACCGGTCGACTGAAAAGGTAACCCTGCATCGTCCAGCAGCCCAGACGCTGCAAAAGCTCCTTGACGGCAACGGTCTCGACGCCTTCGGCCACCACCC
>JAYSVE010000962.1:0-6099 GCA_043718725.1 Methylibium sp. | reverse complement strand
ACCGTAAATTCCAGGCGGCACGGGCAATTTCATCCTACGCCGCTGCGTCGATGTTGTCTGCTGCGCCGATGGCGTTCAACCCCCCCAGCTTGAGGAGGGTGCACGGAACGCAGTGGCTAGAGATGACCCCCCGAGCAGCGCGGCCAACCGGCCAGGTCTTGCCGGGTCTGGACCTCCACGAAACCATGGCGCTGCAGCAGGGATCGCACCGCCGGGGCTTGCTCGTTGCCATGTTCGAGCACCAGCCACCCGCCGGGTTCGAGGTGGTCGGCGGCGCCCGCGACGATGGTGGCCAAGGCGAGCAAGCCACCACCGCTTGAGACCAGGGCGATGCCCGGTTCGTGACGCAGGGCGGCCAGGTTTGCGTCGGCAGGATCGACATAGGGTGGGTTGCTCACGACGACGTGAAATCGCTGTTCCCCGAAGCCGTCCCACCAATGGCCACAACGAAACTCGACCGCGAGCCCGAGCCGCAGCGCGTTCGACCGGGCAACCGCAAGGGCGTCAAGGCTCAGGTCCAGCGCGCTGATTTGGGCGTTCGGATGGGTGCGCTTGAGTGCCAACGCAATGGCGCCGCTGCCAGTTCCCAGATCCAACACATGGGGGTTCGACGCCTCCACCTGGGGCGCCCCAAGCAGCTCGCTCGCCCAGTCGACCAGAATTTCGGTCTCTGGCCGCGGGACAAGAACGCTGGGGTTCACACCCAGCATCAGCCCGTAGAACTCTTTCTCGCCCAGCAAATAAGCCAGCGGCTCGCCTTCGGCGCGCCTGCTGATGTCGGACCTGAAGCCTGTCGCTTGGCCAGGCTCGATCACGGCGTCCTCATGGGCCAACAGCCAGGTGCGCGTGCACCCCAGGGCGCGTACCAGCAGCAACTGGGCGTCGAGCCCATCGACACCTTTTGCTCTGGCAGCGACCAACGCCATCGCGACCGTCAACGCAGTCATGCCGCGCCGCTCTCCAACGCGGCCAACTGCTCAGCGGATTGCGCCGCTTGCAGGGCGGCGGTCACTTCGTCCAGATCGCCGTCGAGAACGGCCTGAAGCTTGTAAAGCGTCAAGCCGATGCGGTGGTCGGTCAGCCGACCCTGTGGGAAGTTGTAGGTGCGGATGCGGTCGCTGCGGTCGCCGCTGCCGATCAGGCCTTTGCGGGTGGCGGCCTCCTTCGCGGCGCGCTCGGAGCGGTCTTTCTCGCGCAGGCGCGCCGCCAGCACCGACATGGCCTTGGCCTTGTTGCGATGCTGGGAGCGGTCGTCCTGGCATTCGGCGACGATGCCGGTGGGCAGGTGGGTGATGCGAATCGCGCTGTCTGTCTTGTTGACGTGCTGGCCGCCGGCGCCACTGGCCCGAAAGGTGTCGATCCGCAACTCCGCCGGGTTGAGCCTGACCTCGTCGGCAGCATCGGCCTCCGGCAGCACTGCCACCGTGCACGCGCTGGTGTGGATGCGTCCCTGGGTCTCGGTGGTCGGCACGCGTTGCACCCGGTGCCCGCCCGACTCGAACTTGAGTTGCCCGTAGACCCCGGCGCCGTCGATGCGAAACACCACTTCCTTGTAGCCGCCGAGGTCCGAAACGCTTTCCGACATCACCTCGCTGCGCCACCCGCGGCGTTCGCAATGGCGCAGGTACATGCGCGCCAGGTCGGCGGCAAACAAGGCCGACTCATCGCCGCCGGTGCCGGCGCGAATCTCCACGAACGCGTTGCGCGCGTCGTCGGGGTCCCGCGGCAGCAGCGCGGTCTGCAATACCAGGTGCAGCCGTTCGGTGTCCTCCAGGGCCGATTCGATTTCATCTTTGGCCAGGCCCGCCATCTCAGGGTCGGCGAGCAACTCGCGTGCGGACTGCAGATCGCGCTCGCGCCGCTCGAAGCACTGAAACCGTTCGACCAGGCTCGCGACCTCGGCGTGCTCGCGCGTGAGGTCGCGAAAGCGCTTCATGTCGGCGGCAATCAATGGATCGGACAGGGTGGCGTCGAGTTCGTTCAGGCGCAGCGCGAGGCGCTCGAATTGTTGGCGGAGGGAGTCTTTCATGCGGTGCTCTGGGTAGAAGGTGGAGCACCGGCGCGCGGGTTCAGCGCACCGAGGCCCCGCCATCGGTGGCGGGGCGCTTCGCTAGGGCTTGTCGTTGGCGGGACTGCGCGATGCTTGGCGCAGGAACAAGCGCGACACCACCTGCGCCAGTTCCGCGCGCTGATCAGCGTCGGCCGAGTGCAACTCTGCCAGAGTGCCATGCAGCATCTTTTGGGTGAGCCCACGCGACAGTGCCTCAAGCACAGCGTCAATGTTTTCACCCTTTGCAAGCAGCTTGTGTGCCCGGGCAATTTCGGCCACGCGCCAGTCGTCGGTTTGGGTCTGCAGTGCCCGGATCAGCGGCACGCAGGCCCGCTGGTCGAGCCAATGGACGAATCCTTGCACACCTGTTTCGACAATGGCTTCGGCTTGTTCGACGGCCGCCTGGCGCTTTGCACCAGCGCTTTGCACCAGGGTCGAAAGGTCATCGACGGTGTAGAGGTAAACGTCAGACAGGCGCGACACCTCCGGCTCGATATCGCGCGGCACCGCGAGGTCGACCATGAAGATCGGGCGATGCTTGCGCAGCTTGAGGGCGCGCTCCACGGCCCCCAGGCCGATGATGGGCAACGCACTGGCGGTGCACGAAATGACCACATCAAACTCGGCCAGCCGAGCCGGCAGGTCGGCAAGGCGAATCGCCTCCGCACCGAAACGCGCGGCAAGGCGTTCACCGCGCTCCAGTGTGCGGTTGGCCAAAGCCATCTTCTTCGGGTTGCGGGCGGCGAAATGCGTGGCCACCAGCTCGATCATTTCTCCAGCGCCGACGAACAGGACCTTGGCCTCCTGGAGGTCTTCAAAAAGCTGTGATGCCAACCTGACCGCTGCCGCGGCCATGCTGATGGAATGCGCGCCGATCTCGGTGGCGCTGCGCACCTCCTTGGCCACCGCAAACGAGCGCTGGAACATCTGGTGCAGCGTTCTGCCCAGCGTCCCGGCAGCCTCAGCCTCGCGCACCGCTTGCTTGATCTGCCCAAGGATTTGCGGCTCGCCCAGCACCATCGAGTCCAGCCCGCTGGCCACGCGAAAGGCGTGCCGAGCCGCCGAACTGCCCTCGAGTACATAGGAGTATTCACGCAGCTTCGACCCTGGAACCCGACCGATGCCGGCCAGCCATTCCATCGTGGGTGCGATCTGGTTGAAGGAATCGCCCACATACACTTCCGTGCGATTGCAGGTGGACAAAATGGCGATCTCGCTGGGGCGCCGCAATTGTTCACGCAAGGCCTGCAGTGTCGGGGCGAGTTGGTCCGACGTGAAAGCGAACCGGCCGCGCAAATCGACCGGCGCGGTGTTGTGGTTCAGGCCCAGGGCGAAGACGCTCATGGGTCAATTATAAAATTTGTCGACGTGGTGTGCGCCACGTCTTGCTTGCGAAGCCGGCGAATGGCCGCGTTCGAGACCGCTGGTTTGCGCCACGTCAACTTCCCGAAAGGCAGATTCGTTGGGCCCATTGGACGCACTGTGGCACCTGTTGAACCTCTTTGCGCCGGCACTGGGCATTGGCTTGCTGGCCTCGTCGATGGCCAAGATGCTGTGGCGCCGTCGCCTGGAGCGGGTTGGCTGGGGCAGGCTCGTGGCGTGGGCCACGGCCGCTGCCCTGGTGGCGTCGATGGTCGGCTTGTTTGTGTTTGGGCGCGATGGAAATGGCGCAACTTATGCCGCCACGGTGTTCGGCAGTGCGCTGGCGCTGTGGTGGGCCGGATTTCTAAGCCGCCCGTGAGCGCATTCAATGCGCGCGGCTCAGGCGGCGTTGCACTCTGCGCCGGCGCGCAAGACATCGGCTCGCAGCGAATGCGGATTGGCCTCGGTGATGGTCACATCCACCATGTGCCCGATGAGCCGGGGCGGCGCCTTGAAATTGACCGTGCGGTTGCACTCGGTGCGCCCCATCAGCTCGGTCGGATCCTTGCGTGACGGGCCTTCGACCAGGAGGCGTTGCACAGTGCCTACGCGCGAGAGGTTGATGCGCCTGGCGCTGTCTTCGATGACGGCCTGCAAATGATACAGCCGTTGCAGTTTGATCTCGGGCAATGTGGGGTCGGCCAACGAAGCCGCCGGTGTGCCAGGCCGCGGGCTGTAGACAAAACTGAAGCTGGCGTCGAAGCCCACTTCGTCGATCAGCTTCATCAGCTTGGCGAAATCGTCTTCGGTTTCGCCAGGGAAGCCGACGATGAAATCGCTGGTCAGGCTGATGTCGGGCCGCACGGCGCGCAGTTTGCGGATCGTGCTTTTGTATTCCATCGCGGTGTAGCCGCGCTTCATCGCCATCAGGATGCGGTCGCTTCCATGTTGTACGGGAAGGTGCAGATGGTCCGCGAGTTTGGGGACCTTGGCGTAGACGTCGATCAGGCGCTGCGAAAATTCGTTCGGGTGGCTGGTGGTGAAGCGAAGCCTTTCGATGCCCGGAATTTCGGCGACGTATTCGATCAGCAGCGCAAAGTCGGCGATCTCGCCCGTTGCGCCCAATTTGCCGCGATAGCCATTGACGTTTTGTCCGAGCAGTGTCACTTCCCGCACGCCCTGCTCGGCCAGGCCGGCCACCTCAACCAGCACGTCGTCAAAGGGTCGCGATACCTCTTCGCCGCGCGTGTAGGGCACCACGCAGTAGCTGCAGTATTTCGAGCAACCCTCCATGATCGAGACGAACGCGCTGGCACCTTGAACACGCGCCGCGGGCAGGTGGTCGAACTTCTCGATCTCCGGAAAACTGATGTCCACTTGGGGCTGCAGCAATTTGCGCCGCCGGTCTAGCAGTTCGGGCAGCCGGTGCAGCGTCTGCGGGCCGAACACCACGTCGACATACGGGGCCCTTCGCACGATGGCCGCACCTTCCTGGCTGGCCACGCAGCCGCCGACACCAATCAGCACGCCCTTGGCCTTGAGATGCTTCACCCGACCCAGGTCGCTGAAGACCTTCTCCTGTGCCTTTTCGCGCACCGAGCAGGTGTTGAACAGGATGAGGTCGGCCTGTTCGACATCGGTGGTGGGCTCGTAGCCCTGCGCCACCCGGAGCACGTCGGCCATCTTGTCCGAGTCGTACTCGTTCATCTGGCAGCCGAACGTCTTGATGAACACTTTGGGTGCCATCGGGGACTCGCTCACGGCTTGACCCAGGCCTGGGCCGTGGTGTCGAACTGCCATTTCTGCGCCTCTTCCTGGGTTCTGGGCCACGGCTTTTTGGCCAACTCCTCAGGGCGCAAGATCCACACGTCCATCACGCCGCCCTGCGTGTCCAGGGTGTAGTGCACCCACAGCTTGGTGCCCGCCAGTGCGCCCGACATCTCGATCATGTTGTTCTGACCGCGGATTCGCGACCCCGGCGCCAGCATGGCAGTGCCGCCGTTGAGCCGAACCTCCGGCGGATTGACGAAATTCATCTCGCCGCGCAAGGCGTTCTGGGGGAACTGGCGTTGGACTTGGGCCACCGCGGAAGTGGTGAGGCAAGCCGCAAGCCATGCAGCAATGAAACAGCGGACCATGGTGTTCATCCAGTGGGTTATCGGCAGGGACCCATTGACCCGTGCATGCTGATTCAGGCTCTGCAAACAAGGGCACGCGTCACGGCAAGGCCTTGTTGAATGGTGGCGCTTCAGGGATTCGAACCCCGGACCTGCGGATTATGATTCCGTCGCTCTAACCGACTGAGCTAAAGCGCCTTAGCCTTGGATTATATGGTCGGTATAACGGTCCTTTGTCATGGCCGCTGCACTGATAGAAGAATCGGCTGCAAACGTCACCCGCGAAGTGGCGCTGCAAGGCAATCCGAATCCCCTGCGCACCACCAGAGAACGCTTCCGCATGTTCAGCTTCTTCAAGAAAAAGCCGGCGCCGGTCTCGCCGCCGGAGCAGCCCGCGCCGCAACCCGCGCCCGCTGCGGCGCCCTCTCCTGTCGCCGCTGCCACTCTCGCCGAGCCGGCAGCGGTCGAGCGGCGGGGATGGCTGGGCAGGCTGCGCAGCGGGCTGAGCAAGACCAGCAGCAGCATCGCGCTGGTGTTCACCGGCGCGCGGATCGATGACGCTTTGTACGA
>JAYSVE010000961.1:0-2632 GCA_043718725.1 Methylibium sp. | reverse complement strand
TTTCAGGCGCGCAGGTCGCCGCCGAGGCGGTTGGCCCTGGCCTCGCCGGGCTTGGCGTAGCAGCCGGCCGGCGGCGGACGCGGCAACAGCACGTCGATGGCGCGGTCCAGCGCCGAGGTGGCGCGGGCCAGCGACTCGCGTTGCGCGGCGACCTGGCCACTGGCGCTCACCAGGCGGCGCCGCAAGGTCGGAGAAACCGGGCCGCTGCGCACGGCCTGGCAAAAATCGTCGACCGCCGCGGCCAAGGCCAGGTGCAGGGCCACGGCGTGGCAGTCAATGCCCTCCAGGTCGCGGGTGCGAAGCGCCTCGCCCAGGTCGGCCAGACGTGTTTCGACCGCGGTGAGGCGGTGCTCAAGTCCAAGAGGCGCCGCCCCGGCATCGGGTGGGACCGGGCTGAAGGCGGCAGGCAAGGGCAGGGGCAGGGGCAGGGAGAAGGGCAGAGACATGGGCGGGCGGCAATGAAGGCGGCGCAAACGTGCAGGGTCGGGGCCAGCTCAGCGCGAGTATTTGTCCAGCAGTTCGCGGGCGTTGGCGATCAGCTTGTCGGCGATTGCCCCAGGGTTGACGCTGAACGTGCCATCGGCGATGGCCTTGCCGATGCGGTCGACCTTTTCGGCATCGAAGTCGGCCTTGCTGGCGGCGCTGGCCGACATGCTGGCGGCGGTGTCCGACAACACCACCTTGGCACTGGCCTCGGCGGCACCGACGCCCACCTGGCCTTTGGCGGTTTCAGCGGGCGCGCTGCGTGCCGCGGTGGCGGGCGTCAGGGCGGGTTTGTCGGCGGGTTGACCAATCTTCATGATGTTCTCCAGAGGGCGGGGACAGGGCCCAGCCCATTCAACATGGATTTTTTATCGACCGTCCAGGCGCTGACTTGAAGGCTATTTTCCACCGGCCGATGTTGGCGCAGCGTCGTCACAATGGCAACTCCATCTGGCGTTCGCCGACCGGCAATCCGACCACAATCCGGCCGGAATCGATGCGAACCCGCGCCGGTTGGCCCTCCAGGCCGTGGCTCAGCGCCTGGCCCGTGCCGGCGACGCTGAAGCCGTTGCCGACGGCGGTGACGCGGACTTCGTCGCCGGCCGCGAACCACTGGCGCGGCTTCAGGTCGGCCTGGCGCAAGGCCTGACCGGCCGGCAACGCGCGCCCCAGGGCGCGGCCCAGCGCCCTGGCCGGGTCGGTGACGGGCGGAGAGGCCGATTCGGCCAGGTTCACCTCGGCCTGGACCAGGTCGGCGGCATCCAGCACCCGGCCGGCGGCCAGCGGAGTGGCGGCCACCCAGGCCTTGCCGAAGACGCTCACGGTGATGGGCATGAAGGCGTTCCAGGCGCTGCTGCCCTGGGTGCAGCGCAAGCCGATTCGGCTCTTGCCCCACAGCACCGTGCCGGCCGGCAGGTAGGGCTCGACGCGCGCGCAGGGTGCCAGGCGCAGCCGCCCATCGAGCCGCCCCAGGGTGACTTCGATGCGGCCGGCGCCGGCCGGCGCACTGGCGCTGGCGTCCTGCGCCATTTGGCGGACCTGGCTGGCCAGGCCGGGCTGGAGCGCATCGACCTCATCGGCTTTTGCCGTCGGGCCCAGCAGGGCCATGGCGAGTGCCAGGCACAGCGCCAGCGCCCAGGCGGGCAGCGCCGCGTGCGAGGCACGGGGCGCGGGTGAGGAGCGGGGGTTCGAGACAGCGGGAACTTGCATCGAAACACTGTAGCCAGTGCCAGGGCCGCGCCAGGCCTCGAAATGCAGGGTGTTCTTGCCGCTTCTCCGGCCCACGCGCCGCGCCGGGGTGACCAGAATGGCCCTTCATCACCCAATGGGTTTGCGGCGGGAGCCAGGCACCATGTTGAACCAGTTGACCAGCGGAATCGATTTTCACGGCCAGGCGCTGAGCCTGCGATCGGAGCGCCAGCGCCTGATCGCCAGCAACATCGCCAACGCCGACACCCCCGGCTACGTGGCGCGCGACTTCAGCTTTGCCCAGGCCCTGCGCGAAGCCACCGGCGGCGCGGCGGCCGGTGGCGCGCTGGCGGCGACGAGCGCCGGCCACATCGGCGGCGCCAGCCATTTGCGCGGCGCGCCGCAACTGCTTTACGCCACGCCCAGCCAGACCAACCTGGACCGCAACACCGTCGACATGGACCGCGAGCGCGCGAACTTCGCCGACAACGCGGTCAAGTACGAGGCGACGCTGCGTTTCATCAGCGGCAACGTGCGCACGATGCTCGACGCCATCAAGGGTCAGTGATGAACCACCCCCGAAGCGGCTTCGCCGCTCCCCCTCAAGCGGGGCTGAGCCCGGACACGAACGGTCCAGTGGACCTTTCGCGCCTGGCGAAGAGCCGGGCCGCTGGCCCGGCGCGGCCTGCAAGGCACGTCGGCGGCCTGGCAAAGCCGGTTCCGCGGCCGCCGCTGGGTCGGACCCCGCATTCCCGGATTCGCGCAAGACGCGCAGCGTCGTGGAGCCACTGACATGAGCATGTTGAACATCTTCAATGTTGCCGGCAGCGCGGTGTCGGCGCAAAGCCAGCGCCTCAACGTCGTCGCCTCCAACCTGGCCAACGTCGACACCGTGGCCGGCCCCGACGGCAAGGCCTACAAGGCACGCCAGGTCACGTTCCAGACCCTGATGGTCGGCGCC
>JAYSVE010000097.1:0-13155 GCA_043718725.1 Methylibium sp. | reverse complement strand
GAATGCCGCGTCCCTTCAGACGCAGCTTGCGGCCTGCGTTCGAGTCGGGCGGCACGCTCAGCTCGACCGGGCCGTCGGGCGTGGCCAGCGTAACGCTCGCACCCAGGGCCGCTTCCCAGGGGGCCACCGGAAGGTCGAGGTAGACATCTCGGCCGTCGATGCGCCAATGCGGGTGCGGCGCAAACTCGATCTCCAGGTACAGGTCGCCGGCCGGCCCGTCGCCAAAGCCCGGCCCGCCCTGGCCGGTGAGCCGAAGGTGCTGGCCGGCGCGAATGCCCTTGGGAATGTTGACCTCCAGTTGGCGTTCGAGCAACGTGATGCGCCCCTGCGCATCGAGTTGCGGAACCCGCAGCGAGATGTTGCGGGTGGCGCCCCGGAAGGCGTCCTGCAGGTCGATCTGCACCTTGACATGGTGGTCGCCGCCGATCGCCTGGCCCGGCTGGCGCCGGCCGCGCGCGGCGCCGGCCTGGCGGCCGAACAGCGCCTCGAAGAATTCGCTGTGATCGGCGTCGCCGGGCCCGCCGGCGCCGCGTCCGCTGAACTCGAAACCCTGGTTCCAGTCCGGTGGCGGGCTGAACTCGCCCGCGGCGTTGTAGCGCTTGCCGACATCGTCGTAGGCGGCACGCTTCTCCACGTCGCCCAGCGCCTCGTAGGCTTCGGCGATTTCCTTGAAACGCGCCTCGGCCTCGGGCTCCTTGCTCACGTCCGGGTGGTACTTGCGCGCCAGCTTGCGGTAGGCGCGCTTGACCTCGTCCTGCGAGGCCGTTCGTTCCACGCCGAGTCTCGCGTAGTAGTCCTTGAACTCCATGAAAGTTCCATGCCGTGTCGACAGCCCACGGTAGACGCTTGGACAAACCCATTGTTTGATGTGGGTCAAGGCGCGCCGCCCGGCGCCTGGCCACCCGCCTGCGTACGCTGGCGCACAGACGCGGCGGGCCGGCGCAGACGACCCTGGCGTTCGCCAACCCCCGCCCGCGTGGCACTGGAGACCGCATGAACGCCAACACCGAAAAGCTGCACGACCTGGGCCAGCGCCTGTGGCTGGACAACATCACCCGCGGGATGCTGGACAACGGCCAGCTCGCCCGCTACATCGCCGAAATGTCGATCACCGGGCTGACCTCGAACCCGACGATCTTCGAGCACGCGATCGGCAGCGGCACCGACTACGACGCGGCCATCCGCGCGCTGGCCGCGCAAGGCCTGTCGGGCGAGGCCCTGTTCTTCGAACTGGCGCTGCAAGACCTGCGGCGCGCGGCCGACCTGTTTCGGCCGGCCTTCGATGCGAGTTCGGGCGCCGACGGCTGGGTCTCGCTCGAAGTCTCGCCGCTGCTGGCCGACGACAGCGCCAACACCACACTGGCCGCGGCGCAACTGCACGTGCGCGGCGCGCGGCCCAACCTGTTCATCAAGATCCCCGGCACACCCAAAGGTGTCTCGGCCATCGAGCAGGCGGTCTTCGACGGGGTGCCGATCAACGTGACCCTGCTGTTCTCGCGCGAGCAGTACCTGGCCGCGGCCTCGGCGTACTTGCGCGCCATCGAGCGGCGCGTCGCGGCCGGTCTGGACCCGCGGGTCGAATCGGTCGCGTCGATCTTTGTCAGCCGCTGGGACGCCGCGGTGAAGGCCGACCTGGCGCCGTGGTTCCACAACCGCCTGGGGATTGCGGTCGCCATGCAGACGCACCAGGCCGCGCACGAACTGCACACGTCCGAACGCTGGCAAAGGCTCGCACGCGCCGGTGCTCGGCCGCAGCGGCTGTTGTGGGCCAGCACCGGCGCGAAAGATCCCGCCGCGCGCGACACGCTTTATGTCGAGGCCCTCGCCGCCCCGGACACGATCAACACCCTGCCCGAAAAAACCTTGCTGGCCTTTGCCGACCACGGCCGGCTGGGCTCGATGTTGCCTGCCGACGGCGGCGACGCCGACTCGGTGCTCGAAACCTTTCATCGCGAAGGGGTCGACACCGAAGCGCTCGCCACGCGCCTGCAGGTTCAAGGCGTGCAGGCGTTTGCCGCTTCGTGGAGCGCGTTGATGGCGCGGATTGCCCAGAAGAGTTCGCCGGTCGAAACGCCTCCGGGTTGAGCGCCGGTTCGGTCGAGATCACACCGGATGTCCGCGCGCATGGCGGGTGGGTCGCGGCTCGGTCGGCAAGTTCGGCGGTGTAGGACGGCAACTACCCGCACCGGGGATGGCGTCCGGTTTTCACGGCGCAACGCCGGGCCTATCTTGGGAGTTCTGCCTTGCGCAGTTTCCTTGGAGCCACCATGAACATCGACGCGTTGCAAGACTGGTTCACTTCCCTTGGCGAACTGCGCCCTGCCACGACGCAGCGCGCCGCGCCCACGGCCGCGTCGGCGTCGGTGGTTGGGGGCGGCCGATCACACCACCGTTGGCTCGCGACCGCGGTCGCCGCTGCCGCGCTGCTGTCGGCCTGCGGAGGCAACTCCGATGATTCGGCCGCCGAACAGCAGGCGCTGGCCGCGCAAGGCCGGCAGGTCTTTCGCTTCGACACGTTCGGCGACGAAACCAAGTGGACCGATGCGCTGCGTATGCACGAGGTGATCCGCACCGCGGTCGACCCGACGACCGCGCTGTCGGTCGGCCTCAAGCTTGATTCGGAGGCCTTGCCGGCGGCTGTGGTCGCGGGCATCCAGAACGGCTCGGTCGACCTCAAGAGCCCAGACACCACCGTTGCCTTGCTCAAGCTGGACGCCGTGGTGGGCCTCAAGGGCAAGGTCGAAACCATCAACGGCAAGGACATGCTGACCCGGGTCGGCGTCACCTGCGCGTTGTGCCATTCGACGGTCGACAACGGGTTCGCGCCGGGCATCGGCAAGCGGCTCGATGGCTGGCCGAATCGCGATCTCAACGTCGGCGCGGTCATTGCGTTGTCGCCGGCACTCGACGCCGCGACCAAGGCGGTCTACAACTCATGGGGCCCCGGCAAGTACGACCCGCGCTTCAACCTGGACGGCAAGAACGGCCCGCAGGTCATCCCGCCGGCCTACGGCTTGAAGGGGATCAACAAGATCATCTCCACCGGCGACGGCGACGACCTGGCCTACTGGAACCGCTATGTCGGCGTCACCCAGATGGGTGGCCATGGGACTTTTGTCGAGCCGCGCACCGGTGTCAACGTCACCAACGGAACCGATGACCTGATCAGCGCCAAGCTGCCGTCGCTGCAGGCCTACCAGCTTTCGATCGCGGCGCCGCCGCCGCCGGCCGGCAGCTTTGACGCGGTCGCGGCCGAGCGCGGCAAACTGGTCTTCAACACCGCCGGCAAATGCGCGACCTGCCACAGCGGCGCCCTGTTCACCGATGCCAACCTGCGCCTGCACCCGCCCAGCGACGCGGTCAGCGAACCGGAACCGGGCGGAGCGCCGAGCTACGCATCGCGCAGCGCGACCAAGCAATACCGAACCGCGCCGTTGAAGGGGCTGTGGCAGCACCCGCCGTACTTCCACAATGGAACCGCGCCAACACTGGAGGCGGTGGTTCAGACCTACAACACGAAACTGGCCCTGGGACTGAGCTCGGCCCAAGTGGCGGACCTGGTGCAATTCCTCAAGTCCTTGTGACCCGGCGGACCAGCGGCGGACCGGCCCGTCGATGAACCGTCGGCCACGCTAAATTCCAATGGTGGAAAGACTGCCGTCGTTGGCGCAGGGTTGGCAGCTCGTGAAGAGCGCCGTCCAGGCCTGGATCGACGACCACGCGCCGAGCATGGGCGCGGCGCTGGCCTACTACACCGTTTTCTCATTGGCCCCGCTGCTGCTGATCGTGATCGGCATTGCCGGCCTGATCTTTGGCGCCGACGCGGTGCGCGGCGAAATCTTCGGGCAAGTGCGCGGTCTGATGGGCGACGCCGCCGCGCAGGGCGTCGAATCGCTGCTGGCGAGCGTGAGCGAACCGGCGCAGGGACTCACCGCCACCGTCGTCGGAGGCGTGGTGCTGCTGATCGGCGCGACCAGCGTTTTCGGCGAACTGCAGGACGCGCTGGACCGGATCTGGCGTGCGCCCGCGCGCCGGCACGCCGGCGGCCTGTGGCCGCTGTTGCGCTCGCGCCTGCTGTCCTTCGGGATGATCTTCGGCATCGCGTTCCTGTTGATGGTGTCGCTGGTGATCGGCGCCGCCATGGCGGCGCTGGGCAAATGGTGGGGCGGGGTGTTCGGCGGCTGGGAGGTGCTGGCCCAGGCGGTCAATGCCGTGGTCAGCTTCGCGTTGACGACCGGCGTCTTTGGCTTCATCTACAAGCTGATGCCGCGGGTCAAGGTGCACTGGCACGACGTCTGGCTGGGCGCCGTGGTGACCGCCTTGTTGTTCACCGCGGGCAAGACCTTGATCGGGCTTTACATCGGCAAGACCGGGGTCGCCTCGGCCTTCGGAGCCGCCGGCTCGATCGTGGTCGTGCTGGTCTGGGTGTACTACTCGGCCCAGGTGTTCCTGATGGGCGCCGAATTCACCTGGGTCTACGCGCGAACTTTCGGGTCGATGAGAGGGGTTGCGCTGGCGGCCATCGCTGCGAAGGCCGGGGTCGACAACACGACGCCAACATTGGTTCGCTGAAGCCGCCCTTGGCGGTTTTGCGGCTTTGTCCGACATCGATTTGGGCGCTTGGCGCAGGCCTGGGCCGGTGCCGGGGCAATAGCATTTCGATTCGCTCGAAACGCGGTGATGCGGGCCTTGCTCCGGGTCAGCGCGTTCGAAATGCGCGGGTCGATCGGCCTGCTGTCCACACGTCAAAGGAACCCCATCATGCGCAAGATCATCCTCCTGGCCATCGCCGCCTTCCTGTTGAAAAAGCTTCAGTCGCGGGCCTCGGCAACGGCGCTGCGTCGATCGAATGAAGTGGCGCCATGAACCCGGGTCGGCCGGTCGCGGCCATTGAGCCAACCGGGATCCCCGGTCAGCAGTGCGTGAAACATGCGCTGCCCATCAGGCCGCGACGACCAGGTACTTTGATGATGAACAGCCGGTTTCAACCCGGGCCGGTCGACCCCTCGCGCGTCGACCTGACCGAAGAGCACGAGATCAGCTATTGGACCGAAGCGTTCAATTGCAGCGCCGTGCGACTCATCGACGCCTTGAAGGCGGTGGGCGTCGACGCGACCGCGGTGGCCCGCTATATCGCCGCCGAATCATGCGACCTGGCGCCGTGACTTGCGCATCAGTCCTTTCCTACAAACGATCGGGCTGCGCACCGATCGTGGCAGGGCCCGATGCGTGGGAAAAACAGGCTTCGGCCGGACGAGAAAAGGTCGAACCCTCATCGCGGGGAACACCTCCCGCTTTTGTTTCAATCCACTCAGGAGATTTCAATGAACCCATCAACCATCCCCAGCGATTTCATTTCCTCGGACAAGGTCGAAGGCACCTCGGTCTACAACCTCGCCGGCGACTCGCTGGGCTCGGTCGACGACCTGATCATCGACAAGCGCTCCGGGCAGGTCCGCTACGCCGTGCTCGAGTTTGGCGGCTTCCTGGGCATGGGCACCGACCGCTATCCGCTGCCCTGGGGCATGCTCAAGTACGACACGGTGAAGGAGGGCTATGTCGTGCCGCTCGACAAGGAAAAGCTCGAGAACGCGCCGCGCTATGCCGATGACGACCGGCCGGCCTACACGACCGACTACGCCAATCGGGTCAACAGCCACTACGGCTCGGGCTTGTAGCCTTTGTTGGCCGTTCGGTGTTGCAGCCGGACGGCCACCGGGCCGCGCAACGGTGCAACAGCTCCCGGCCGCGCACGGCTCGCAAGGGAATGTGGCTTGCCACTTTCCTTGATCCCCGCGGGGGACGACCGGCCCCGGCCGGCCTTGGGGCGCTCACGACGGCGACGCGTTGCGGAACTGCTCGGCCCGATCGACCAGGCTGCGCATTTCGGCGGCGGCATGCAGGGTCAGGCGATGTGGCGTGAAGCCCGGCCGGGGCGAGATGTAGTCGGCCATCTCAAAGGCCAGCGCCAGTTGCCCCTCGGTGGCGCCGGCCAGCAGCGTGATCACCAGGTTCTCCAGCGCGATTACGCGAATCCGCAACTGCACCAGTTCGGCATTGGTCAAAAGCGGAGCAGCGTCGGAGGCGTCGCCCGCCGCCCGGCCTGTGCCCGGACCACCGGGTCCGAGGCCGACTCCATTGGAATTTGCGGCGTTTGCGGCATTGGCGACATTGGCGACATTGGCGGACTGTGCCGCAAGTTTGTGCCTCATCAACGCTCCTTGGATCGCGCGCCTTGCGGCGCAGCCGCCATCGGTATGACCAGCGGCGGCGCCGGGTTGCCGAGGCGCCGCCGCTCAGTCGGTTCACCGCATTGTCAACTCAGCGGCTGCGGCTCGCCGGTGTCGTCCGCCGGCACCGCAAAGCTGTCCTTCAGCACCAGGGGTTCGCCGCTTTCGTCACTGCCGCCCAGCGCCAGCACGAAGCTCAGGAATGCGCCGGCGCTGGCGCCTGCGCTGTCCGGAACATCGGTTGCCACCGGCGCCGCCACCACAGGGTCGTCACCGCCGCCGCAGCCGCCGACGGCCAATGCCGCCGCCACGCCCACAGCCAGCCAGAACTTTCTTGTCGTCTTCATTTGTCAATTTCCTCAAAGAGATGTTGGTGCCCGGCTGCGGATGATGCGGCCGGGCCGTGACCGAACTCAAGCGCCCGTCGTGGGCGCCTGGGTCGGGCCTCAGGGGTAGACCGTGCCGGCGGCCGCAGGAGGGTTGAAGTTGCCCGGCAGCGGCGTCGTCAGGTACGGAAACGTGACGCCGTAGTTGGCCGCGGTCTTGCGCACGCCATCGGTCAGCGCCAGGCCACCGGCGGGTGCGTCGGCCGGTTTGCAACCCACCTTGAGCGTGTCGGCGGCACCGGTCAGCACGCACAACGCGCCCATCGCCACGCGCAGCGACAGGTCGACCACATCGTCGGCCGGGCGCCGGCCGTTCGGAAAGCCGGCGTTGTCGCCGGCGGCGACGCCCAGCGGGTTTTGCGCACCCGCCGCGGCCGCCGGCGTCGTGGTGTTCAGCCGCAGCATGTCGCCGAGCACCGCGTTCTTCGGCTGGTTCAGGCCATCGATGCCCTTCAGAAACACCGTCAACAAGTCGGTGCGCGGGAAGTTGGTCGGTGCCAGTGCGGCCGGGAACAGCGTCTGGATCAAGGCCGGCAGCACCGGGTTGGTCACGTAATCTGCAAAGTTGGCCGGGTCGTTCTTCGGCTTGGAGGCGTTGAACTTGTCCTTGTCGTCCAGGCCGATGACCAGCTCATTGACCAGCGGCATGCCCAGGCGCGAAACCTGCGTCCAGGCGCCGCCATGGCGAGAATGCTTGTCCAGACCGGTGGCGGGTGAGCCGTTTAGCAGGCGGCCCTGGCGCAGGCTGGCGGTGGTGTAGGCACCGATCACCGGTTCGCCGGCTTTGGTCAGGCAGGCCATCGGCACTTCCATGGCCAGCGTGCTGACGTTCTTGGCTTCCAGGTCGTTGTTGTTGCCGCCGACCTCGACGCCCAGCGGGTTCAGGTTGAACAGGTCGAAGGCGCGGCCGACGGCAATGTAGAACGGTTCCTTGCGCTGGCCGACGAAGACCCGGGCCGGCGTGCTGCAACCCGGGATCATGACGTTGTAAATGTGCTGGTTGGCGTAGGTGGCGTAACCGGTGGCGCTGCCGAAGACCTTGTCGCCGATGTTGTCGACCGGCTTGTCGAATTCGGTGCCGCCACCCGAGGCATTGGTCACGTTGGTCTTGCTGCCGCCGCGGCGTTTGCCGGTGATGACGTCGATGCTGAAGGTTTCACGCACATTCAGCGTCGCCGGGTTGACGCCGCTGATCGCCCCGCTGTTGATCAACGGAATCTTCACCGGCTTGCCACCCACGGTGAGCGCGCCGCCCTTGGAGGTGTTCTTGAAACGGAACTGGAAGGTGATGTCTTCCTCCGCGTCGCCGTTGTTGTCGATGTGGATTTCGTACAACGCATTCGGGTTGAACATGTAGAAGTTCGGGCCGCCCTGCGGGTCCTGGAACGGCTGGTAGTTGGCCAGAATGGTCACGAAGTCCTGGCGGCCGGCCTCGTAGCTGCGAAACATGTAGAGGTCGGTCGCGTCCACCTGCGCCTGGCCGCTGATGAACGGGGCTTCGCGGTGGCTGGACGCCATGGCCGCCGGCACGGCGAGCAGGGCCGCGGCCAGACCGGCACCGACTGGCAGCGTGAGCTTGAACAAGCGCGAACGGTCGAATGGAAATGAAATCATGGGGGCTCCCAAAATGGGTGACGAGGGGGTGGGCTGCGCGCGATGCAAGGCGTTTGACCTCGCAGCGCGTGCCGCGGGACCCGCCCGTTGTTACAAGGACGGACCCCAGTTCGAAATTAGCGACGGTTTGCGGTTCGCTCTGTGCGATGCACCACATACAGAGCGCGCGCCAGATGCGGCCTGGCGTGCCGACCGCGGCTTTGGGGCGCCGACAGGTGGTGCTGCCTTGTGCCCGGGCGGGTCTGGCGCCCACGTCCTAAAGTTTGTGCGCTAACGAACATACAAACCGAAATCTGTTGACTAAAATCGAGGTGTTGCGCTTTGTGCCGGACGACCCGGCACCAGCCGCGCTTTCGGTTCGGAGTTTGCCGATGTCCGTTCAGAGTAACCCGCGCAGGAACCAGCTCCTGGCGTCATTGCCACCCGCCGAATGGGCGCGCTGGCAGCTGCAGCTTGAGAAGGTCGACCTGTCGTTGGGGCAGGTTCTGTACGAATCCGGCAGCACCTTGAGCCATGTCTATTTCCCGACCACCGCCATCGTCTCGTTGCTGTACATGTTGGAAAACGGCTCGTCGGCGGAGATCGCCGTCGTGGGCCACGAAGGGGTGGTCGGAATCTCGCTTTTCATGGGCGGCGAATCGACGCCCAGCCGGGCGGTGGTGCAAAGCGCGGGCGGGGGTTTTCGGCTGAGCGCGTCGATGATCAAGGACGAGTTCAATCGTCCGCCAGTGATTCATTTGCTGCTGCGCTACACCCAGGCCCTGATCACCCAGATGGCGCAAACAGCGGTGTGCAACCGGCACCACTCGCTGGACCAGCAACTTTGCCGCTGGCTGCTGCTGAGCCTGGACCGGCTGGAGGGCACAGAACTGGTCATGACGCAGGAACTGATCGCCAACATGCTGGGCGTGCGCCGCGAAGGCGTGACCGAGGGCGCCACCAAGCTGCAATCCGCCGGCCTGATTCGCTACAGCCGCGGCAGGATCACGGTGCTCGACCGTGCCGGGCTGGAGCAACGCACCTGCGAGTGTTATGCGGTCGTCAAGAAAGAGTACGACCGGTTGCTGCCGCACCGGCCTGCGGTCTGAGACAGGCAGGTTTGAAGCACGGTTCCCGGGTGGGCGAGGCCCATCCGGGAAGCGCGCTTCAGCGCAGCGCCTCTACAGGCCGGCGCGGCGGTCGGCGCCGGCGAACGTGACGCCGCGGTTGTAGCGCCGCTCCGGGCCCGAGTAACCGGGCAGTGACGAGCGCATCGCGGCGTCTTCTTCGCCCTGGCCCAGCGCGGTGCCGTTGCGCGGCGCCGGCGCATAGCCATCGGCCTTCCACTGGTCGACACGCTCGTCAACATCGATCGCGCCGCAGTCCTCAAGAATGTCGCTGATTTCCTCGGAACGCCGTTCCGAGGCGGTCACGGTCAGCACGACGTTGCCGCGGCGCACCGCCTCGGAGTAATGCGACGCCTCGTCGCTGTCCTGCGAGCCGAACAGCTTGGCGAAGAAGCGGCCGATGGCGCCGGACTTTTCGTCGTCGTTTGCGTCGTCCCGGTCGGCTGCGCTGCCCGGGGTCGGCTGACCACCGCTCAACTGCATGGACTGCCTGTCGATGCCTGCGTCCTGGAGTTTCTTGCAGGCCCTTTCGGCCTCGGAGTACTTGTCGAACACGCCTACCAAAGTGATGCTCATGTTGGTTCCTTGATGAGTAGGGCCACACCGCGGTGGCAGGTGCACAGTGTTGCCGGCACGCAAGCGCGCCGATGCCGGACCGGCCCTTGCCGTGGCGTCGCTGCTCGCGCAGCGTGCGCGTCGGCGCGGTCCTACAAAGCGTGCCACGCGTGCCGATGCGATCGGGGCCGTCGCCGCTGGGTGTAGGACCGAGCCGACAGCCGCATCCGTTCGGCGCCGATAGCGCGTGGCGCTGTCGGTCGCGATCATGCGATTCCGCTCCCCGCTGCGAGAGTCCCTTGTCAACACCGCATCACGTGCCCGCCAAACCCAGCAAGAACCAACTGCTTGCCGCGCTGCCTGCAGACGACCTGTTGCGCTGGCAGCCCGACCTGGAGCCGGTTGACCTGCGCGCCGGCCAGGTGCTGTGTCACACCGGCTGCGCGCCCCGCGGTGTGGTGTTCCCCACCACCGCCACCGTGTCGTTGCTGTGCATGACGCGCGACGGCGGATCGGCGGAGATCGCCACGGTGGGCCACGAAGGGGTGATCGGCCTTTCTCTGTTCATGGGCGGCCATGTGACGACCAGCGAAGCGGTGGTGCAAAGCGCCGGGCTGGGCCTGCGGCTGCCCACGCAGGTGGCCAGGGACGAGGCGCAACGTGGCGGCACCGTGCTGCAACTGGTGCTGCGCTACGCCCAGGCGCTGATTGCGCAGGTCGCCCAGACGGCGCTGTGCAACCGCTACCACACGATCGAACAGCAACTGTGCCGGCGCCTGCTGCTGGGTCTGGACCGCTCGCCCACCGGTGAACTCTGGTTGACGCAGGAGGCCGCGGCCAACCTGCTGGGGGTGCGCCGTGAGGGCGTCACCGCGGCGGCATTCAAGCTGCGGCAAGCCGGCGTGATCCGTTATGGCCGAGGGCGCATCGCGGTGCTGGACCGCGAGGCGCTCGAAGGCCGCGCCTGTGAGTGCTATGCGGTCGCGACCAACGAGCACCTGCGGCTGTTGCCGACGCCGACGCCGATGCGCATTGCGGCGTGACGCCACGGGTTTGTTGGTCAATGTGTGTGCCAGCGCACAGACTTGCGGCCATTTGTGTTTCACAGTACCGAACTGACCTTGGCGGCATTCGATGGCGCGCGATCTTCAGCTTGCCCCCGGCCCCCCGGAGGCGCCAGCAACGCACCGGAGACCCCGCATGGACATGGTCGAAAACCAACTCATCGCTTCGTTGCCGCGCAAAGACCGGCTGAGCCTGCGGGCCTTGTGCGAAACCGTCGAGTTGGTGCTGGGCGAGGTGCTGTGCGAAAGCGGCAAGCCGACCCGTCATGTCTATTTCCCCATCGAGGGTTTCATTTCGCTGGTCACCATGATCGATGGCAAGCCGGTTCTGGAGGTCGGCATGGTTGGGCGCGAAGGCATGGTGGGCGCGCAACTGGTACTGGGCGTTGTGACGGCACCGTTGCAAGCCCTTGTGCAAGGCACCGGCACGGCGTGTCGAATTGGCAGCAAGGCTTTCCGCGCCGAGCTGGCACGCAGCCCGACGCTGCAACGCGGTCTTAACCGCTACCTGTACGTTTTGATGTCTCAGTTCGCAACCTCGGCGGCATGCCTGCGTGTGCACCAGATCGGTCCGCGCCTGGCGCGGTGGCTGCTGATGAGCCAGGACCGCGCCGGCGTTGATACCTTCCACGTGACCCACGAATTCCTCGGCTACATGCTCGGGGTGCGCCGTGTCGGCATTACCTCGGCCGCCGGCATGTTGCAGCGCGATGGGCTGATCAGCTACCAACGCGGCGAGCTCACCGTGCTGGACCGGGCCGGCCTCGAAGCGGCGTCCTGTGTTTGCTATGCCGCCGATCGACAGGCCTACGCTGAAATGCTGGCATGACGCCGCACCGGCTTCGGCGATGGCAGCCAAAGAAACGCTCTCGAACTATCAGGCCAGGCGCGATTTCAGGCTGACGCCTGAGCCGGCTGGCGACGAGGCACCAGCCGCCGGCGCGTTGCGCTTCGTGGTCCAAAAGCATTGGGCCAGCAGCCTGCACTACGACCTTCGGCTGGCGCTGGGCGGGGTGTTGAAAAGCTGGGCCGTGCCCAAAGGCCCCAGCTTCGACCCCCAAGACAAACGCATGGCGGTGCATGTCGAAGACCACCCTGTCTCGTATGCCGGCTTCGAAGGCACGATACCCGCCCGGCACTATGGCGCGGGCAAGGTGATCGTCTGGGACCAGGGCACCTGGCAACCGGTCGGCGATGGCACTCGCGGCTATCGCGCCGGCAACCTCAAGTTCGAACTTTTCGGCCACAAGCTGCGCGGCCGCTGGGTGCTGGTGCGCATCAAGGGCAAGAACCCAAAGCAGGACCCCTGGCTGTTGCTCAAGGAGAGCGACGCCTTCGCGCGCCCGGCGGGTGAATTCAGCGTTGTCGACGAGCTGCCCGACAGCGTACAGGCCGTGCCTCTGCTCGAGAGTGCTGGTGTTCAACTCCCTGCAGGCGCGAAGCCCGCGGCGCTGCCCGAAACACTGGCCCCGCAACTCGCCACGCTGGCGGCCGGTGCGCCGGCGGAACCGGAGCAATGGCTCTGCGAGGTCAAGTTCGACGGCTATCGGCTGCTGACCCGGGTGCAGGGCTCCGGCATCAAACTGCTCACCCGCAACGGCCACGACTGGACCTCCAGGCTGCGGTCCTTGCACGCTGAACTGGCCCGCATGAAGCTTGCACCGGGTTGGTACGACGGCGAAATCGTCGTCCCCAACGACGCCGGCGTGCCGGACTTCGGTGCCTTGCAGCGGGCCTTGGCTGCGGACGTGACCAGCGATCCGACAGACATCGTGCTCTATCTGTTCGACCTGCCGTTCTTTGACGGGCACGACCTGCGTGCGGTGCCGCTGGTGGCGCGCCGCGCGCTGCTGCAGGCGCTGCTGGAACGGGCGGCGTCGCAGCGGGTTCGGTTCAGCGAGGCGTTTGAAGGCGCGCCGGAGGAGGTCTTGCAGGCGGCCTGCAGGCTGGGGCTGGAGGGGGTGATTGCAAAGCGCCGCGACTCGGCCTACCGCTCGCGGCGCTCTGCCGACTGGCTCAAACTCAAATGCCAGCAACGCCAGGACTTCGTGGTCGGGGGCTACACCGAGCCTCGGGGCGCGCGCGTCGGCCTGGGCGCGCTGCTGCTGGGCCTGCGCGACGCCGCCGGCGCGCTGGTGTACGCCGGCAAGGTCGGCACCGGCTTCGACCAGGCCACGCTGCACGCGCTCAAGACCCGACT
>JAYSVE010000960.1:0-6128 GCA_043718725.1 Methylibium sp. | reverse complement strand
CGATCAGATCGCCCAGGTACATGTAAGCCGTGTAGTCCGAACAGCGCGCCGCCTGCTGCATGTTGTGAGTCACGATGACCACCGTATAGTCTGCCTTGAGTTCGTGGATCAGCTCCTCGATCTTGCCGGTGGAGATCGGGTCCAGCGCCGAGCAGGGCTCGTCCAGCAACAGCACTTCGGGCTTGATGGCGATGCCGCGCGCTATACACAGCCGCTGTTGCTGGCCGCCTGACAGGCTGGCACCATTTTGCTCCAGCTTGTCTTTGACCTCGACCCACAGTGCGGCCTTCTTCAGGGCCCACTCGACACGCTCGTCCATCTCTACCCGCGGCAGCGTTTCGAACAAGCGCACGCCGAAGGCGATGTTGTCGTAGATGGACATCGGAAACGGCGTCGGTTTCTGAAAGACCATGCCGATCTTGGCGCGCATTAGTGAGACATCTTGCTTGGCCGTGAGGATGTTTTCGCCGTCGAGAATGACTTCGCCCTCCGCGCGTTGGTCCGGGTACAGCTCGAACATGCGGTTGAAGACGCGCAGCAGCGTCGACTTGCCGCAACCCGACGGGCCGATGAAGGCGGTGACCTTCTTCTCTGGAATGTCAAGATTGATGCGCTTCAGCGCCTGGAACTTCCCGTAGTAGAAGTTCAGGTTGCGGATCGACAGCTTGACTGTCTCGTTCACCGGCAAGTTGACTTTGACATCCATCGGGCAGACCTTGGTCAATCAATTCTTGTTGCGAAATAGCACGCGGGCCACGATGTTGAGCAGCAGCACACCCAGCGTGATCAGGAACACGCCGGCCCACGCAAGCTTCTGCCAGTTCTCGTAGGGGCTCATCGCGAACTTGAAAATCGTGACCGGCAGGCTGGCCATCGGTTCGCTCAAGCTGGACACCCAGAACTGGTTCGACAGCGCGGTAAAAAGTAGCGGCGCGGTCTCACCCGAGATGCGCGCCACCGCCAGCAGCACGCCGGTCACCACGCCAGCACGCACCGCCTTGAGCGTGATGGAAGCAATCAGTTTCCACTTCGGCGTGCCCAGCGCATAGGCTGCTTCGCGCAGCGCGTTGGGAACCAGCACCAGCATGTTTTCGGTCTGGCGAATCACCACCGGAATGACAATCAACGCCAGCGCAAGCACGCCGGCGTAGCCGGAGAAGGTTTTCATCGGCGCCACCACGACCGCGTAGATGAACAAGCCGATCACGATGCTGGGCGCCGACAACAAGATGTCATTGATGAAGCGCGTGGTACTGCCCAGCCAGCCCTTTTGTCCGTACTCGGCAAGGTAGATGCCGGCCATCACTCCGATCGGCGTGCCGAGCAAGGTCGCCGCGCCCACCATCATCAGTGAGCCGAAGATGGCGTTGGAAAGACCGCCGATTTCGGCTTGCGGCGGGGGCGTCATTTCCGTAAAGACCGCCAGGTTGATGCCGCCGATTCCCAGCCGAACAGTCTCGGCCAGGATCCAGATCAGCCAGAACAGGCCGAAGGCCATCGCGCCGAGAGACAGCGTCAATGCAATTGCGTTGACCCGCTTTCGGCGAGTGTGCTTGGCAAGGCGCGGGTCGGTGGACGACGGTATCGCGCCGCTCATGTACGAACTCCTTCGCCTTTTTTCAGCTGTGCCAGCAACAGCTTTGACAGGGCCAGCACGACAAAGGTGATGAAGAACAGCACCAGTCCCAGGTAGATCAGCGCCGCCTGGTGCAAGCCGGCGCCGGCCTCGGCGAATTCATTGGCCAGCGCCGACGTGATGCTGTTGGCCGCCTCGAACAGCGACAAACTGTCGAGTTGATTGAAGTTGCCGATGACGAACGTGACCGCCATGGTCTCGCCAATCGCCCGCCCCAGGCCCAGCATGATGCCGCCGATGACGCCGGTCTTGGTGTAAGGCAGCACCACCTTGAACATCACTTCCCAGGTGGTGGAGCCCAGCGCATAGGCCGACTCCTTGAGCATCGGCGGCGTGACTTCGAACACGTCGCGCATCACCGCGGCGATGTACGGAATGATCATGATGGCCAGGATGATGCCGGCCGACAAGATACCGATGCCCACCGGCGCACCAGACACCAGCTCGCGCAGCACCGGCACATCGACCAGCAGCCTTTGCAGCGGCTGCTGCACATAGGTCGACAAAATGGGGCTGAAGACCAGCAGGCCCCACATGCCATAGACGATGGACGGCACCGCGGCCAGCAGCTCGATGGCAACGCCCAGCGGGCGGCGCAACCAGGAGGGCGACAACTCGGTGAGAAACAGCGCGATACCAAAGCTCACCGGCACCGCGATCACCAGCGCGATCAGCGAGGTCATCACCGTGCCGTAAATCATCACCAGGCCGCCGTAGCGGTTTTGCACCGGATCCCATTCGGTGCGCCACAAGAAGCTGAACCCGTACTCGCGGATCGCCGGCATCGCGCCGACCACCAGCGAAACGATGATGCCCAGCAGCAGCGCCAGCGTCAGCAGCGCCGCGGCATGGGCGAGCACCGAGAACACGGTGTCCATCCACGGTGAAGAACGCCGGTTGTCCGGCGATGAGCCAAGCGGGTCGGAGCGCTGCATCTTGTCATTGTCATAGTGCGATGCCGCAAGCGTACCAGCCACAGTCCCCCCTTTCCAGTTTCGCCCGGAGCGCGCGATTGCGCGGCTGCCGAACGAGTGATCGACCTACTTGTAGGCTACTTGCTTGCCCGAGGCGTCCTTGATGTCGCCCCATTGCTTGCGCACCAGCGCCTTCACGTTGTCCGGCAGCGGCACGTATTCCAGATCTTCCGCCATCTTGTCACCCGCGCCAAAAGCCCACTCGAAGAACTTGAGCGTGTTGGCGGCTTGCATTGGCTTGTCCTGCGCCTTGTGCATCATGATGAACGTGGCGCCCGACAGCGGCCAGGTGTCCTTGCCGGGTTGTTCGGTCAACACATGGTAGAACGTCTTTGACCAATCGGCGCCCGCCGCCGCGGCCTTGAAGTTGGCGTCGTCCGGCGCTGCAAACTGACCGTCCTTGTTTTTCAGCAAGGTGTAGGTCATCTTGTTTTGCTTGACATACGCGTACTCGACATAGCCGATGGAGTTCGGCAAGCGGTTGACGAACGCCGCCACGCCCTCGTTGCCTTTGCCACCCGCGCCGGTCGGCCAGTTGACGGCGGTTCCTTCACCCACCTTGGCTTGCCATTCGGGGTTCACTTTGGACAGGTAGTTGGTGAAGATGAAGCTGGTTCCAGAACCGTCGGCCCGGCGCACCACCGAGATCGCTGCGTCGGGCAGTGGCACGCCCGGGTTCAGCGCGGTCAAGGCGGCGTCGTTCCACATGGTGATCTTGCCAAGGTAGATGTCGCCGAGCAATTGCCCAGTCAGCTTGATCTGGCCCGGCTGGATGCCCTTGATGTTGACCACCGGCACCACACCGCCGATGACAGTCGGGAACTGGACCAGGCCGTCCTTGGCCAGCGCATCGTCCTTGAGCGGCATGTCGGACGCTCCGAAGTCAACGGTCTTGCTGCGGATCTGATTCAAGCCAGCGCCGGACCCGACCGACTGGTAGTTGATGCGGGCTCCGGTGGCCTTGTTGTAGGCATCGGCCCACTTGGCATAGAGCGGCGCCGGAAAAGTTGCGCCCGCACCGGTGACGTCTTGCGCCACCGCCGGGTTGCACAGTGCTGTCAGCCCGATGCAGGCAAAGCCTGTTCGAGCCACCAGATGATTCATGAGCGAAGGCTTCATAACGTCGACCCGTCGAAGTTTGTATGTGACGAACTCTAGGGGCGGCCTGTGACAGGCCTGTGACACTCCGCTCGGCTTCGTGTCGCATCGAGGGCACAGCCGCCCTGCCCAGCGGAGCCAGTCTCAGCGCAACGTGTCGGCCATGCGCTGAGCGCAGCGCTGGGCAAGGTCGGCGTTGCGCGCTTCGACCATGACCCGCACCAGCGGTTCGGTGCCCGATGCGCGAATCAACACCCTGCCCTGTCCGGCGAGTTCGCGGGTCACGTCCAGTTGCTCGGCGGCGAGGCGGGAATTTGCCTTCCAGTCCGTGCCAGGCGCAAGACGCACATTGATCAAGGTCTGGGGGAAAAGGTTCACGCCGTCCAACATCTGCGCCATGGACTTCCCGCTCCGACTGACGGCCTGCAAGATTTGCAGGGCGCTGATGATGCCGTCCCCCGTTGTGTGTTTGTCCAGCGCCAGCAAATGGCCCGAGCCTTCCCCGCCAAGCTGCCAGCCACGGGCCGCCAACTCTTCGAGCACGTAGCGGTCACCGACTTTGGCGCGAACCAGTTCGACACCCCTGCTTTGCAACGCCAGTTCGACAGCCATATTGGTCATCACGGTGCCAACGGCACCGGCCACCGAAATGCCATGCAACTGCCGATCCAGCACCATCAAGTAGAGCAGCTCGTCGCCGTTGTACAAGCGACCCTGCGAATCGACCAACTGCAGGCGATCGGCGTCACCATCGAGCGCCACCCCATAGTGCGCGCCGCAGGCTTTGACCGCTTGAACCAGCGCGGCGGGTGCGGTGGCGCCGAATCCGGCGTTGATGTTGATGCCGTCCGGACTGCAACCGATCGCAACGACCTCCGCCCCGAGCTCATGAAAAACATCCGGCGCCACCTGATAGGCGGCGCCATGCGCAGCATCGACGACGATGCGCACACCTTTGAGCGAGAGGTCGTTGCTGAAGGTGCTTTTGCAGAATTCGATGTAGCGTCCGCGTGCGTCGTCGAGTTTGCGGGCCTTTCCGAGGCTGGCCGATGCCACCCATTCCGGCGCTTGCAGCAGCGCGTCCTCGACCTGCTGTTCCCAGGCGTCGGGAAGTTTCTCGCCGCTGGCGGAGAAAAACTTGATGCCGTTGTCGCCGAACGGGTTGTGCGAGGCGCTGATGACCACACCCAGGTTCAAGCGCAATGCGCGCGTCAAATACGCCACCCCTGGCGTCGGCAGCGGGCCACTCAGCAACACATCGACGCCGGCCGAAGCAAAACCGGCCTCCAGCGCGGACTCGATCATGTAGCCCGAAATGCGTGTGTCCTTGCCGATCAGCACGGTTGGCTTCGGATCGGTCGACTTCAGCACCCGGCCGACCGCATGGCCGAGGCGCAACATGAAGTCCGCGGTGATTGGGGACTGACCGACCGTTCCACGAATCCCGTCAGTTCCAAAATAGATTCTGCTCATCGTAGGGCGCGCTCCTGGGCCGACATTGTCACTGGCAAAGTCCCGCCGAACGCCAAACCTTCAACGCATCCGCCGTGGCCGCGACATCGTGCACACGAACGATCCGGGCACCGTTCTGAACCGCGGCCAGCGCCGCCGCCAGGCTTGCGGCCAGGCGTTGCGCGACTGCCCGACCCGTGATTGCGCCGAGCGTGGACTTGCGCGACCAGCCCAGCAGCAGCGGACGCCCGAGTGGCAGCAACTCCTTCTGGCGTTTGAGCAGCAGGAGGTTGTGCTCGACGCTCTTTCCAAAGCCGATGCCCGGGTCCAGAACGATGCGTTCAGCCACGATGCCCTTCGCCTTCAAAGCCGCCAGCCGCTCACCCAGGAAAGTGCTGACCTCGACGACGACATCGCCATCGTATTGGGGTTGCACCTGCATCGAAGAGGGTTCGCCGCGCATGTGCATCAGGCAGATGCCACAGCGCGAGTGTGCCTGGACCACCTCGGCCGCACCCGCCGCGCGCAGGGCGCCGATGTCGTTGACGATGTCAGCGCCCAGCGCCAGGCTGGCACGCATCACTTCGGGCTTGCTGGTGTCGATGGAAATCGGGACGCCCAGCTTCAAAGCGGCTTCGAGCACAGGCATGACGCGGTCCAGTTCCTCTTGCACCGACACCACTTGCGCGCCAGGCCGGCTCGATTCGCCGCCAAGGTCAAGAATGTCGGCACCCTCGGCAACCCATTGTTCGCATTGCAGTCGGGCCGCAGCGGCATCCGCAAATTGGCCGCCGTCGGAGAAGGAGTCTGGAGTCAGGTTGACGATGCCCATGACCCGGACCCTGGCGAGGTCGAGATCAAATCGGGTGGTCTGCCAATGCATGCTGCGTCTGTGCCTTTGGGGTCAAGCAAAGCAAACGGGGCCGAAGCCCCGTTTTCCGAAGTACACCGCTGCCGGACGATCAGGC
>JAYSVE010000959.1:0-6133 GCA_043718725.1 Methylibium sp. | reverse complement strand
CCTTGTCGCCCTTCATGGTTTCCAGCGACCCCAGGCAGCCCAGTTCACCTTCGACGGTGACGCCCAGCTTGTGCGCCATGTCGACCACCTTGCGGGTCACGTCGACGTTGTAGTCGTAGCTGGCGATCGTCTTGCCGTCGGCCTGCAACGAGCCGTCCATCATGACCGAGCTGAAGCCCAGCTGGATGGCGCCGCTGCAGACGTCGGGGTTCTGGCCATGGTCCTGGTGCATCACCAGCGGCACATGCGGCCAGGCCTCGACAGCGGCCTGGATCAGGTGCTTGATGAAGGCCTCGCCGGCGTACTTGCGGGCGCCGGCGCTGGCCTGCAGGATGACCGGGGCGCCGACCTCGTCGGCGGCGGTCATCACCGCCTGGACCTGCTCAAGGTTGTTGACGTTGAAAGCGGGAATGCCGTAGCCGTTGAGTGCGGCATGGTCCAGCAACTGGCGCATGGAAACGAGAGGCATGGTGGTCTTTCGGAGAGTGGATGAAACCGCGCTGTAACTGGCGGAATTGTAGCGACGCGCTCATGCGCAAATGTGGCTTTGCCACTTTGCTCATACCCCCTTGGACGGCCCGAAGGCCAAGCGCCTCTGGCGCTTGGCGGACGACGCAGGTCGTCGGCCTGGAGGCGCACGGTGGCAAAGCCGCTTGGCCGGGCGATCGCCAGTCTGCCAGTGACGGTATTCGGTCACATCCCGGCGCGTTGGCCCGCGGCGCGGCGAACCGCGGCGAACCGCGGCGACCCGCGCCCTCAGCCGACTCTTTCGGCCCGATACCCCTGGGCGCGCATCGCGACCAGGATCTCCTCGATGTGGGCCACGCCGCGCGTCTGCGCCACCACCTCGATCTGCACCCGCTCGACCGACAGCGAGGTGAAGGCACGCTGGTGCTGCACTTCATCGATGTTGGCGCCGAGCTTGCCCAGCAAGGTGGCGACGTCGGCCAGTGCGCCGGGCACGTCGCGCACATCCAGACGCAGCCTGGCCAGGCGCCCCGACTTGACCATGCCGCGCTCGATGATCTCGGCCAGCAGCAGCGGCTCGATGTTGCCGCCGCAGAGAATCAGCCCGACCTTGCGGCCCGCGAAGCGTTCGCGGTGTTTCAGCAACGCCGCCAGGCCCACGGCACCGGCCCCTTCGACGACGGTCTTCTCGATCTCCAGCAGCATCAGAATGGCCTGCTCGATGTCGTCCTCGTCGACCAGCAGCATGTCGGCCACCCGTTCGCGGATCAGTGGCAAGGTCAGCGCGCCGGGCGCCTTGACGGCGATGCCGTCGGCAATGGTGACCTGGGCGCATTCACGCTGCTCGCCGCGCACCGCGTTCCATACCGCGGGGAAGCGTTCGCTTTGCACGCCGATGATCTGCATGCCGGGTTTGAGCGCCGCCGCGGCCGTGGCCACACCGCTGATCAGGCCACCCCCGCCGACGGCGACGACCAGCGTGTCGAGTTGCGGCTGCTGGGCCAGCATCTCCAGGCCGATCGTGCCCTGGCCGGCCGCAACAGTCAGGTCGTCGTACGGGTGCACGAGCGTCAGGCCGAGGTCGCGGGCCAGCCCCAGACCGTGGGCGCGGGCGTCGTCGAAGGTGTCGCCGTGCAGCACCACGGTGGCGCCGAAGCCGCGGGTGCGCTCGACCTTCACCGCCGAGGCAAAGCGCGGCATCACGATCGTGGCGGCGATGTTCAAACGCTGGGCGTGGTAGGCCACCCCCTGGGCATGGTTGCCGGCCGACACCGCCAGCACCCCCTGGGCGCGTTCGGCGGCGCTGAGCTGCGCCATCTTGTTGAGCGCGCCGCGCTCCTTGAACGACGCGGTGAACTGGTGGTTCTCGAACTTGAGGTAGACCTCGCAGCCGGTGATGGCCGACAGGGTGCGCGACACCAGGCAGGGCGTGTTGATCACCTGGCCGCGCAGGCGCAGCGCCGCGGCGCGGATGTCGTCGAGGGTCAGCGTGCCGGGCATGCCGAGTTTCGGTGGCGGCTTCAGTCGGACGCCAGGACGCGCAGCGCCGCCTGCACGATGGCCGCGGCGTTCACCTCGAAGTGCGCCCGCAAGGCCGCCCGGGTGTCGCTGCGGCCAAAGCCGTCGGTGCCCAGCGTGACGCAGCGCCGGCCCGCCGGCAGCCAGGCGCGAATCTGCTCGGGCACGGCGCGCACGTAGTCGGTGGCGATCACGATCGGGCCGGTGGTGGGGCTGAGCTGCCGCGTGACGTAGGCGCCGTCCGCAGCGCCACGCCCATGACGCCAGGCCGTCTCGCACGCCACGCCGTCGCGGGCGAGTTCGCTGAAGCTGGTGACGCTCCACACATCGGCGGCGATGCGGTGTTCGGCCTGCAGCAGCGCGGCCGCCTTGATGACCTCACCGAGGATCGCGCCCGAACCCAGCAACTGGACGCGCTTCTTCGCCTTGGCGCTAGAGGCACTGAAGCGGTACATCCCGCGAACCACGCCGGCGTGCGCCGCGGCGGGCAGCGACGGCTGCGGAACGTTCTCGTTCATCACCGTCACGTAGTAGAAAACATCGGACTGGCGCTCCATCATCTCGCGCATGCCGTGGTCGATGATGACCGCCATCTCGCCCGCAAACGCCGGGTCGTAGGCCTTGCAGTTGGGCACCGTGGCGGCCACCAGGTGGCTGGTGCCGTCCTGGTGTTGCAGGCCTTCGCCGCCGAGCGTGGTGCGCCCCGACGTGGCGCCGATCAGGAAGCCGCGGGCGCGCTGGTCGGCCGCGGCCCAGATCAGGTCGCCGACGCGCTGAAAGCCGAACATGCTGTAGTAGATGTAGAACGGCAGCATCGGCAAACCGTGGGTCGAGTAGGCCGTGGCGGCCGCCGTCCACGACGAAAGCGCGCCGGCTTCGGTGATGCCCTCCTCCAAAATCTGGCCGCTCTTGTCCTCGCGGTAGTACAGCATCGAGCCGGCGTCTTCGGGCTGGTAGAGCTGGCCCAGCGGCGCGTAGATGCCGGCGGTGCGAAACAGGCTGGCCATGCCGAAGGTGCGCGCCTCGTCGGCGACGATGGGCACTACCCGTTCGCCCAGCGTGGCGTCCTTGAGCAGCGCGCCCAGCAGGCGCACGAAGGCCATCGTGGTGCTCATCTCCTTGCCGTCGGCGTGCAGCGCGAAGGCGGCGGTCGCCTCCAGCGGCGGCACGGCCAACACCGGGCAGTCGCTGCGGCGCGCCGGCAAAAAGCCGCCCAGCGCCAGGCGCCGGTTGTGCAGGTACTTCAGCTCGGCGCTGCCGGGCTCGGGCTTGCAAAAGGCCAGGCCCTCGACCTGCGCATCGCTCATCGGCAGCGCAAAGCGGTCGCGAAACGCCAGCAAGGCGGCGCTGTCGAGCTTCTTGTGCTGGTGCGTGGTCATGCGGCCCTGGGCGGCGTCGCCCATCGCGTAGCCCTTCATCGTCTTGGCCAGCACCACCGTGGGCTGGCCGGTGTGGCGCGCGGCGGCCGCAAAGGCGGCGTGGATCTTCACCGCGTCGTGGCCGCCGCGGCGCAGGCGGTCGATGTCTTCGTCGCGCAAATCGGCCACCAGCGCGTGCAGCGCCGGGTTCTGGCCGAAGAACACCTCGCGGTTGAAGGCGCCGTCCTTGGCCGACAGGGTCTGGAACTGGCCATCGACCGTGTGCGCGAACGCGCGCATCAGCGCATGGTCGTGGTCGCGCGCGAACAGCACGTCCCAGTCCGAACTCCACAGGCACTTGATGACGTGCCAGCCGGCACCGGCAAACACCGACTCCAGCTCATCGACGATGCGGCCGTTGCCGCGCACCGGGCCGTCGAGCCGCTGCAGGTTGCAGTTGATGACGAAACTGCAGTTGTCGAGCTGCTCGCGCGCGGCCAGCGACAGCGCGGCGATCGATTCGGGCTCGTCCATCTCGCCGTCGCCAAAGAAGCCCCAGACCCGGCGCTGCGCCTGGCCCGGCGCGCCCACCTCGATCAGGCCGCGGTGTTGCAGGTACCGCATGAAGCGCGCCTGGTAGATGGCGTTGATCGGGCCGATGCCCATCGAGCCGGTCGGAAACTGCCAGAAGTCGGGCATCAGTTGCGGATGCGGGTACGAGCTCAGGCCGCGCGCTCCGCGCGACGGCGCCGTCAACTCCTGGCGGTAGTGCGCCAGGTCGTCGGCCGAAAGCCGCCCTTCGAGAAAGGCGCGCGCATACACGCCGGGCGCCGAATGCGGCTGGAAATAGACCAGGTCGCCGGCAAAACTTTCGTTGCGGGCGCGAAAGAAGTGGTTGAAGCCGACCTCGAACAAATCGGCCGCCGACGCATAGCTGGCGATGTGACCGCCCAGGTCGGCCGAGCCGCCGGACTCGACCCGGTTGGCCCGCATCACCATCGCCAGCGCGTTCCAGCGCATCAGCGCGGCCAGGCGTTGCTCCATGGCCAGATCGCCCGGGAACGGCGGCTGCGCTTCGAGCGCGATGGAATTGACATACGGCGTGATCAGCGATGGCTGCCAGTTCACGCCACGCCGCCGCGCATGCGCCAGCAAGGCGTCGAGCAGGAAGCGGGCGCGGTCGGGGCCGTGCGCGGCGGCCAGCGCATCCAGCGCCTGGCACCACTCGTTGGTTTCGGCGGGGTCGATGTCGGCGCCGCGCGACGGCACGACCGCCGCAATGTGCTGGGCCAGGGACAGATCGGTCATAGGCATTCTCGATGGCTCATTCACTCAGAGATGGCCGGGATATTAGGGCCAACTACAGCGATCCGGCCGGCCGGGCTTCGGGCAATCTGTGGGCTGGCAATCACGCTGACGATGACGCCGCGGTCGTCCGATTCAAGCATCAAATGTGAAATAACTCACAATCAACAGCCTTGCATTTTTGAGATCTTCTCAGTGATACCCCCCTCGTCAATAGGTGACCCGCCCCACGGAACGGAACCGAACCTCCTCCAGCAAGGACCCAAAAGGTACGCCAGGCCACCCCCAAAAGGCTGGGGTTCGGCGCCTCGGCTGGGTGGGTGGAATGTCTACTTCCTGGCCAAACTGGCGCTGTTTTGGCAAGACAGGATCGGCCTGCACGCGGCCGAAAATCTTCTGTTCGCGGCGGCCCTGCTGGTGCCGCTGCGCCGGCGGGCACTGCGCCTGGCGCGCGCCTGGCTGGCGGTCCCGGTCGGCCTGGCGCTGCTCTACCACGATTCATACCTGCCGCCGCTGGCGCGCCTGTTGGCCCAGGCCACGCTGGTGTCGAGTTTCAGCCTCAGCTATCTGGCCGAGCTCGGGCAGCGCTTCGTCAGTTGGCCGGCCGTGGCGGCCATCGTCGCGGCCATCGCTGTCTACCATGTCGTGAGCCGGCGCCTGCGCGTGGGCGTGCTGGTGCTCGCGACACTCATCGGGTTGACCTTGCGTCCTGAACCCGGGCCGGACCTGGCCGCGGTGGCGGGGCTGGACTCGGCCAGCAGCGGCGCCACCACGGCGCCGGGCGCGAACCCGATCCGCGACCTCGACGGCCTGCTGCGCGAACGCTTTGCCAGCGAGGCCGTGCGCCAGGTGGCGTTTTCCAAGCCGGCGGCGGCGGCACTGCCCTTCGACATCCTGTTTCTGCATGTTTGCTCGATGTCCTGGGACGACCTGCGCGCCGCCGGGCTGGACCGGCATCGCCTGCTGGAGCGGCTGGACATCGTGCTGACGCGCTTCAACTCGGGCGCGTCATACAGCGGCCCGGCGGCGATCCGAATGTTGCGCGCGCCGTGCGGCCAGACGCCGCACGAGGCGCTCTATGCGCCGCCCGCGCAAGACGGTTGCTATTTGCTGCCCGCGCTCAAGCAGGCCGGGTTCGAAACCCGTCTGGCCCTCAATCACGGCGGTCACTTCGACAATTTCCTGGGCCTTGTGCGCGCCCAGGGTAACCAGGCGGTGCGCGCCTTGCCGCTGGACGGCCTGCCGGTGGCGCAGCGCGCCTTCGACGAAACGCCGATCTACGACGACCTGGCGGTGCTGCGGCGCGCCGCCGAAGCCAGTGCCAGCGCCGGCGCACCACGCACCGCGACCTATTTCAACACCATCAGCCTGCACGACGGCAACCGGCTGATGGGGGCCGGAGCGCAGCTCAACAGCCTGGCCTCGTACAAGTCGCGCTTGAGCAAGTTGCTCGATGACCTGGACACTTTCCTGAACGAGATCGA
>JAYSVE010000958.1:0-15360 GCA_043718725.1 Methylibium sp. | reverse complement strand
CGGCCTTCAACCGAGAAGGCGGCCACGAGTGGGGCGTGCAACTGGCACTGGTCAATGTGGCGTTCCACGAGTGCGGGCTGGGTCGATTCGACGGCGCAATCGCCAGGCTGCGGACCGTGATCGACAATTTGCGAAGGATCAACGCGCCTTACGGCGTCGGCCATGCCATTCATTTCCTTGGGTTCGCGCACGCGATGCGCGGCGATCGTGACGAAGCGCTTGAGAACGCCCGCGCTGCCGTGCCATTCCTGCAGCGCGGGGGAGACCCGGCCGGGATGCTGCTGTACGTCGCGCTCGTCCACGCGCGACATGGTGCCGAGGAGCGGGCGGCCAGTCTCCTCGGCTATGTCGACCGCGAGTTCGGCCGCGCAGGCCGGATCTTTTTTCCAATGTTGATGCGGGTCCGTGACGAGATCGTTTCGCGCGCCCGAGCCGCTCTTGAGCAGGCGGAGTTTGACCGCCTGACCGCGGTCGGCGCGGCGCTGAACGAGGAACGGGCAGTTGCACTCGCCTTGGACGGGCCGCAGTGACACCACGTTAAGCATGACCAGCCCGTTGGGTGCAAGATTCGATAAACAGCGCCGCCGGCATCTCCAGCGACGCGCAGTGCCAGCACGAACCGGGCCGAATTGCCGTCGATTGTGCGGTGGTCGAACGACGACGACAGGTTCATCATCAGACGCGGTACGACCGCAACCGAGCAGATCATCTGCTCGACGATGCGGTTGAGGCCGACGATTTCGACTTCGAGGTGGTTGCTCACGGGAGTCGTGACGAGGCAGCCCAGCGCGCAAGGCTGGTAAGTTTGCCGTTGGAGTTCATGCAACGGGTGGCTGCTCAGTGCAGCGGCCGCAACTGCACCCGCCAGCGACCGCTTCGCGGCTGTCAATCTCGGCAGTCGGATGCCCGGTCTGGGTCGCATCCTGCCGACCGATCCTGCGCAGTGGGTGTCCGGTCACAGCGTAACTGCAGACCATTACCTACCGCGCATCGAGAGGTTCTTGAGGGTCGCAAGCCGCTGTTCGCTCAGTGCGCTTGAACGCAATTGCGCATCAGCGAGGCGCCTGCTGCTTGCCGAATGCGAAAGTTGAAGCTGCCCACGCGCCGGCTTGCGAACAGGGCTCGGGCACGCGCACCGCGATGGAGGCCTTCTTTGCCGAGCACCGCTTCGAGCCGCGCATCACGATGGAAATGTCGAGCAACGAAACCATCAAGCAGGCGGTGATGGCTGGCATGGGCCTGTCGTTCATGTCCTTGCACACGATGGGCCTGGAGCTGCGCAGTGGCCTGCTGCACATCCTCGACATCGAAGGCACGCCGGTGATGAAGATGTGGAACGTGGTCCACCTGCAAGCCAGGCTGCTGTCGCCCGCCGCCGAGGCGTTCCGCTACTTCATCATCGAGCGCGGCGAGGCGCATTTGTTGGCGCATAACGCGCCGCTGCTGGCTCCGCGAGGCCCAGCAAGCGCCGCAGAACCCGCGCCGGACCCCGCCGTCGCGCACCAGCGCGCGTAAACCCTGTTTACGGCCGCTATGCGGTCGTGCAAGATCGCCATCGACGGCTTCGGGTGCGCCAATAGATTTCGCGGCCCGGTCGATCCGTCATTCTTCCACCGCCCAAGCAACGCGGTGTCTCGCAGGTAGGCCATAAACGCGCCTCCGCCAGCACCCGCCGCCGAATCTCCGCGGCAAGCTTTCCGGGCCAACACGCCCCTTGATATTTCGCGCTACTGCGCTGTGCTTTGCTGCGTCTTCGCGAGTTCGCTTTTTGCAGCGAGACGCTGACAGCAAGCTGGTGCGGAATGGACGCACGTGCGCTCACGTTTGGCTCGGCACCCATCAGCCGGCGGAGCCATGCGTGACCGCATCGCGGTCAGATGCAGTCAACCGGAACCCGTGCCGTCTTGCACTCGCCCGAAATTCGGGCAGCTCGGCGGAACCCGATCACCCGAGAAGGAGACAAGAAATGTCCGCAACCCAAGCCAGCGCACCCGCTGCACGCCAGGCGGTGCCTCACGACTGGATACCCGGCCTGATCCAGAACGCGAAGCCCGACCTGGTGTCCGGCTTCATCATCTTTCTGATCGCCTTGCCGCTGTCGCTGGGCATCGCGCTGGCCTCCGGCGCCCCGGCCATCGCGGGCATCATCACCGCCGTCATCGGCGGCGTGCTGGGCTCGCTGATCAGCGGTTCGCACCTCACCATCAACGGCGCGGCCGCCGGCCTGATCGTGATCGTGCTCGGCGCGGTCAACGCCTTTGGCGGCGGCATGGAAGGTTTTCGGGTCGCCCTCGCCGTCGGTGTGATCTGCGGCGGCTTGCAGATCGTGATTGGCCTGCTCAAGGCCGGCAAGCTGTCCAACATGTTCCCGCTGCAAGTCGTGCACGGCATGCTGGCTGGCATCGGCATCATCATCATGGCCAAGCAGATCCACGTCGCGCTAGGCGTGAAGGTCGGCGGAAGCATGATTGCCACCATCGCCGCCATCCCGTCCAGCTTCGCCGGCATGGCACCGACGGTGGCGTTGATTGGCGCCATCAGCCTGATGATCATGATCGTCTGGCCGATGCTCGGCAAGGCGGTGCCGTTCCTGAAGGCCATTCCCGCTCCGCTCGTGGTGGTGCTGACCGCCGTCGCGATGGGCCAGTCGTTCCAGCTCGATGCCAAGTACCTGGTGTCGGTGCCGCTCAACTTCATGGAGTCGTTCGCGTTCCCTGACTTCTCCAAGATCGGCGACGGCGTGTTCTGGAAATACGTCTTCACTTACTTGTTTGTCGCCAGTCTGGAGTCGCTGCTGACGGCCTCGGCGATCGACAAGATGGACCCGTTCAAGCGCCGCTCCAACATGAATCAGGAACTGATCGGCAAGGGCGCGTCCAACGCGCTGGCGTCGCTGATTGGCGGCCTGCCGATGATCGCGGAGGTGGTTCGCAGTTCGGCCAACGTGATGAACGGTGCCCGCACGCGCTGGGCCAACTTCTACCACGGTGTGTTCCTGCTCGTGGCGGTGGTCGCGATTCCTGCGGTGCTCAACATGATCCCGCTGGCGGCGTTGGCCGGCATGCTGGTCTTCATCGGCTTCCGTCTCGCGCATCCCAAGACCTTCATGCACGCGCTGCACATCGGCAAGGAAGAATTCATGTTCATGGCCGCGACCGCCGCCATCGTGGTCACGGTCGATCTGCTGTGGGGCGTGATCATCGGCTTCGTCATTGCGGTGGTGACGAACCTGGCTCGCGGCGGTGCCAAAGGCTTCGTCAAGGCCGACACCCAGGTCAGCGCCAAGGGCGACACGGTGACGCTGAAGTTTCGCGGCGCGCTCGGCTTCAACAACTACGTCGGCGTGCGCGGCGTGCTCGACAGCCTGCCCAAGGCCAAGCAGCTGACGCTGGACTACAGCGGCGTGAGCTTCATGGACCACACCGTGCGCGAGCGGCTGCACGACTTCAAGGGCGAGTACGAAGGTGAGGGCGGCAGCCTGGCGGTGCAAGGCGAGTCGGCCTTGCGTGCTTCGTCGCATCACGAGTTCTCGGCGATGGTTCGCGCCAAGGCTTGACCGATCCTGGGCGGCGTCGGCGCGAGCACCGCGCCCGCGCCGCGCCGGCACCCGGCACCGAGATTCGATTTTCAGCGTCCAAGCGAGGAGATTCCATGGGTATCCTGAGCATCATCACCTGGCTGCCACTGCTCGGCGCCCTGGTCATTCTGGGCTTGCCCCGAACCCAGGTGCGACTGATCCAGACGGTGGCTATCGGCGTCAGCGCCGCCTCTTTCGTCCTCGCCTGGAACCTGCTTGCCAGCTTCAACACGGCGACATCCGCGCTGCAGTTCGTCGAGCGGCTGAAGTGGGTGCCCGAGATGGGCATGAGCTACACGCTCGGCGTCGACGGCTTGTCGTTTCCGATGATTCTGCTGACGACCCTGATGAGCCTGGTTGCTGTGGTTGCTTCGACCCGCATCACCGAGCGCGTGAAGGCCTACTTCGCCTGGTTCATGGTGCTCGAGACAGCGATGCTCGGCGTGTTCATGGCGCAGGACTGGTTCCTGTTCTACATGTTCTACGAGATCACGCTGATCCCGATGTTCTTCCTGATCGGCATTTGGGGCGGCCACAACAAGGGCGCCGCCAGCATGAGCTTTTTCCTGTACACGCTGGGCGGCTCGGTCTTCATGCTGCTCGGCATCATCGCCGTGTACCTCGGCAACCCGGGCCACAGCTTCGACATGCTGCAGCTCGCGCAGGCCCACACCGGCTGGACCCCCGACTTCAAAATCCTTGTGTTCGGCGCCTTCTTGATCGGGCTGGCGGTGAAGATTCCTGCGTTCCCGCTGCACGGCTGGCTGCCGCTGGCCCACGTCGAGGCGCCGATCCCGGTCAGCGTGCTGCTGTCCGCCGTGCTGCTGAAGATGGGCGGCTACGGGCTGATGCGCGTCTCGGGCATGCTGCCCGAGGGCATTGCCTGGTTCGCGCCAGCGCTGTTCGTGCTGGGGCTCATCAACATCGTCTACGGCGCACTGATGGCCTGGCGCCAGACCGATCTGAAGGCGATGGTCGCGTTCTCCTCGATCAGCCACATGGGTTTCGTGCTGCTGGGCATCTCGACGCTCAGCGTGACCGGGTTTACTGGCGTGGTGATGCAAATGTTCACCCACGGCGTCATCGTCGGCGCGCTGTTCCTGCTGGTCGGCTGCCTCTACGAGCGGGCGCACACCCGTGACATCGGCGCCTTCAGCGGCCTGGCGCAGCGCGTGCCGATGTTCTCGGTGCTGATGACGCTGACCCTGCTCGCTTCGATGGGGCTGCCGGGTCTGGCTGGCTTCGTCAGTGAATTCCACGCCCTCGTCGGCGGCTTCGACCGCTGGGGCCTGTGGGTCGCGATGGCCAGCGTGGGCATCGTCGTCACGGCCGCGTACTCGCTGCGCGCCATCAATCAGATGTTTCTCGGTGCGTTCAACCCGCGCTGGGAACACCTGAGCGACCTGAACGCCCGCGAGGTGCTGACGCTGGCGCCGCTGGTGCTCCTGATGGTCGGCCTGGGCATCTTCCCCGGCGCCGCGCTGGCCCTGATGGCCAACACGCTGAACAACCTGGCTGCGGCGTTCAAGTAACCCGCCTCTCGACAACATTGCAGGAATCCCGTCCATGACGAACGCCCACGACGCCCACGCCGACGCCAGCCCTCTCGACGCACGCGGTTACCTGAAACACGCGGTCGAGCACTTCTGCCACATGCTCTCCGAGCAGGGGCCAATGAGCATCACCTTCGTCCACAACAACACCCTGCTCGGGCTGCAGAAGTCGCACTTTGAAGTCGCGATCAAGGAAGCCGAACGCTTCCTGGGCGGGCGCGGCTACCTCGAGAACGCCGAGTTCCGTCGCCACCACAAGAACGGCCGCATCACGGCCATCGACATCGAGCGCGCGCTGCGCGAACGCGGCGTCGACGGCCTGGACAGCAGCCTCCTGCACATCGGTGAGCAGCGTGTGGCCGGGATCGATCTGCTGAGCGCGCACCTGGTGCACGGCATCGACGCCATCGATCCGGCCGAGCTGCGTTACCGCACGCTCGACCGCCGCGAGGCCAGGCGCCTGCGCAACGACCTTGCGCCGCGCAACCGCGACGCCTTGCTGGCGTCGGCATCGGCCGACCTGGCGGCCCGCATCGACGCCATCGGCCGCTCGGTCACGATGAGCCAGTGGCTGACCGAGCTGACCGGGCTGGACATCACACGCACTGTGGTGGCTGCCGTAGGGGATCAACTCTCTGGCAAGAATGCCTTCGCCGCGGCGGTCGAACCGAATCTGCGCGCGCTCGGCATCGCCGAAGAACGCTGGCGCTCCTACCTCGACTGCATCGACGCGCAGTTGGCCAATGAACATGGCAGCGAAACGCAACGAGCGGAGATGCGCGAGATCTGGTTGCGTGAAGAAGCGGCACTAGTCAATGCGTTGGCGCAGCGGCACTTCGGGCTGGCGGGCACGGTCGACGCCCTGGGCCGCCACTTCGGCGCCCACCTCGAGGAGTACGCCGCGCTGATGCTGTGGCGGGCCTCGCTGCGCTTGCTCGGCCTGGGGGAGCCGCTCGCCGTCAGCGACGCCGAGCATCTAAACGATCACAACCCGGATGCGTCCAGCGTGGACACGCTGAGCGAGCAAATTCAGCACATGCACCGTTGGGGTGGGCCTCCGATACCGATCAACGCCGCCGAGCGCAGCGAGCTCGAACGCCTGATCGGCATCGAGATCGAATCCGCGCGCGAGGGCACGCAAGTTGCCGACGTGGCGGCCTCCGGCGCCGCCCATCTGTGCTGGCTGGTGTTGCACGACCTCGGGCCCCAGCACATGAACCGGCGCGGCCTGGAGGCCTTGCAGGCGCTGGCCCTGGGCGGCACCGAGCGGGTCGAGTTGAAGGCGCTGCTGGAACGACTGCACGAACGCGATCCGCGCCAGCAGATGGCGGCGCATCTGAAATCCAGCCTTGACGCCGAAATTGCGGCGTTCGCGCACGGTCGGGCCCACGCCGACCTGCTGCAGTCGCTGACCGGCGACGACCTCAGCGAGCGCGTCAACCAGTACGTGATCCGGATCTGCGCGGCGTTTTTCGACGAAGGACTGGCGGCGTGGCACATGCCGGCGCGCGCGCTGGGCTTCTTCGACGCCTGGCGCAGCCTGGCCGAACACGAACGCACCTTCGACTTCGACCAGCTTGCCGGCTGGCGCGAAGCCCTGCACCAACTGCCCACGCGACCCGACGACGCGGTTATGCATTGCCTGGCCCAACTCGGCATCGAGCGCGAAAACTGGGGCGAGTACCTCGGCCGGCTGCTGGTGCGCCTCAAAGGCTGGGCCGGCATGGCGTTCTGGCGCGAACTGCATCCCAAGTACGTGCAGCAGGCCACGACGCCGGTCGACGTGATGCAGTTTCTGGCCGTGCGCCTGTTTTACGAAACCCAACTGGTGCGCGACATGTGCCGCCGCACCTGGCAGATCCAGCCCGACCTGGCCAGCCTGGCGCACCACCTGCGCGCCCACCTGCCCGAGTACCTGGTGCGCCGCGAGCTGTTTGCCGGGCGGCTGTCCGACGGGCTGGCCGAAGAGGCTCGCGCCCTGGTCGAAGACCGCAGCCTGGCCGGGCGAGTCGAGGTTGAACACTGGGTCATGCTGGCCGACATGGTGTGGGCCGCGCAAGCCACTGAGAAGACGCTGGTTGACGCGGCCGACCGCGGCTGGCGGCTGCACCAGTCGCTTCAGCTGCTCGGGGTTGGCCCGGTGGCCGTGCGCAGCCTTAACGCCAGCGCCGCGCAGCGCGTGCTTGGCCTGCTCGACGGCTTTGCAGCGCCCACGCACGGCCCGGTTTGGCTCAATGCCTTCGAGCGCCATTACCGCGACGAGATCCTGAACGCGATGCGCCAGAACCACGGCCGCGGTCGCTGGCTCAAGCGCAACACGCGCCCGAAGTCGCAGGTCATCTTGTGCATCGACGAGCGCGAAGAAGCGTTCCACCGCCATTACGAAGAAATCGATCCCGGCCACGAGACTTTCGGCGCGGCCGGCTTTTTCGGCATAGCGATGAACTACACCAGCCTGGACGACCACGCCACGACGCCGCTGTGCCCGGCCGTCGTGAGCCCCGTGCACCGCGTCTACGAGATCGCCCGGCCCGAGGCCAAGGCGCGCGCGCTGCCTATGCACAAGTCGCGCGCGAAGTGGAAAGAGAGTTTCGACAACGCCTACTGGGAGATGAAGCGCAACCTGGTGTCGTCGTACTTCCTGATCGACGTGGTCGGCTTCTTGATGGCGCTGCCGCTGCTCGGACGGACATTCTTCCCGACCCGCTATTTCGCGATGATGGGTGCCGGCCGCGCGAGCTTCGTGCCCCATGTCACGACCCGCCTGGCGATCTCGCGCGACGACGCCGCGCTGGTTCACGACCACGGCCATGAACACGCTGCAGGCCCCGCGCCGATGGGCTTCACCGACACAGAACAGGCCGACCGCTGCGAAACCATGCTGCGCAACATCGGCCTGACCAGCGGTTTCGCGCCCATCGTCGTGTGGTGTGCGCACGGCTCGCACAGCGAGAACAACCCGCACGAAAACGCCCACGACTGCGGCGCCTGCGGCGGCAAGAATGGTGGGCCGAACGCGCGGGCCATTTCAGCCATGCTGAACCGGCCAGTGGTGCGAACGGTGCTGCGGGAACGCGGCATCGACATTCCGGCCGACAGTTGGTTCGTCGGCGGCGTGCACAACACCTGCTCCGATGAAGTCACGCTGTTCGATACGCAGGACGTGCCGACGGCGCTGCGCAGCCACTTCGACGGTGTGCGGGCCGACCTGCACCAGGCCAGCATGCGTTCGGCGCACGAGCGCTGCCGGCGCTTCGGTTCGTCGCCGAAGGATGCTTCGCTCGAAGTGTCGGCCGCGCACATCCTCGGTCGCGCCTACGACTTCAGCCAGGTGCGCCCCGAGTGGGGCCACGCCACCAACGCATTCGCAGTGGTCGGCCGGCGCGCCGTCACCCAAGGCGTGTTCTTCGACCGCCGCCCGTTCATCATTTCTTACGATCCAAACGCCGACGAGAGCGGCAAGATCCTCGAGCGCATCCTGATGGCGGTCGGCCCGGTGGGTGCCGGCATCAGCCTGGAGTACTACTTCTCCACCGTCGACCCCAAGGTCTACGGCTGCGACACCAAGGTGCCGCACAACGTGACGGGTCTGATCGGCGTGATGGAGGGCGCACACAGCGACCTGCGCACCGGGCTGCCGCGCCAGATGACCGAAGTGCATGAGGCGATGCGGCTGCAACTCGTGGTCGATGCGCCGATGGCCCGGCTGGGTGAAATCTACGGCCGCCAGCCGGCGATCCAGGAGCTGCTGAACGGCCAGTGGGTGCACCTGATCGCGCACGACCCGGATACCGGCGCGTTCAACATGTTCGTGCCGGGCACGGGCTTCGTCGAGTGGAATGAGCCGCTTCAACCGCTGCCCGAAGTGGCCACCTCGGCCGACTGGTACCGCGGCAAGTACGAAGGCTTTCTGTCGCCGGCATTGATCGCCGAACCCAAGGCGTCGTGGCGCAGCACCGGGTCGGTCGAACCGCACCACGGCCAGTTCGACGGCCTGATGCCGCCCGCGCTGGCCCATCGGCCGCAAGCACGCGCCAACGCCTGAGGAGACCTGCACCATGTTTGACAACATTGCCATCCTGATCGTCGTCGCGCCGCTGCTGGCAGCGCTGCTGAACGGACTGAACGTGCTGTGCGGCGAGTCGCTGTATTCCTGGCGCGTGGTCCAGCGCATCACTTGCGGTGCACTGCTGGTCTCGTTCGTCGGCGCGCTGTGGGTGTTTGCGCAGATCCTGATCGATCCGACGCCGCGCCAGGTGCAGGCCTACGAGTGGCTCGCCAGCGGCGGCTTCTCGGTGCCGGTGGCCTTCCTGATCGACTCGCTGTCGGCGCTGATGATGCTGGTGGTCACCGGTTTCAGCTTTCTGATCGCGGTGTTCTCGGTCAACTACATGCACAAGGACCGCAGCTTCACGCGCTACTTCAGCGCCATCGCGCTGTTCGTCTTCGCGATGCTGATCCTGGTGATGGGCAACAACTTCGTGATGCTGTTCGTTGGCTGGGAGCTGGTGGGTCTGTGTTCGTACCTGCTGATCGGCCACTACTACGACCGCAAGTCGGCCGCCAAGGCAGGCACCAAGGCGTTCGTGATGAACCGGGTCGGCGACGCCGGCTTCCTGATGGGCATCTTCCTGATCTACGCCCATTTCGACAGCGTGTTGTACGCCGAGGTGTTTGCCAACGCGGCCACGCTCGACACCGGCACCGCCACAGCCATCGGCTTGTGCCTGCTGCTGGGCGCGATCGGCAAGTCGGCGCAACTGCCGCTCGGAACCTGGCTGGCCAAGGCGATGGAAGGCCCGACGCCGTCGAGCGCGCTGATCCACGCCGCCACGATGGTGACGGCCGGCATCTACATGATTGCGCGCAGCCACTCGATCTACGACCTGGCACCCAACGCGCTGCTGGTGATTGCCATCGTTGGCGCGCTGACTGCGCTGTACGGGGCGCTGGTCGGCCTGACCACTTCGGACATCAAGGGCATCCTGGCCTTCTCGACCACGACCCAGCTCGGCCTGATGTTCCTGGCCTGCGGCCTGGGCGCCTACGGGGTGGCGGTGTTCCATCTGGTGGCGCACGCGTTCCTGAAGAGCTTCCTGTTCCTCACCGCGCCGTCGATCCTGCACCACATCCACGTCAAGGCCGACCCGACGGCGCGCGATGTGGTCAACCGCAGCGTGCCAATCCACTACTGGCTGGTGCTGGTCGGGGCCTTTGCGGTGATGGTGCTGCCCTTCGTCTCGGGCTTCGGCAGCAGCGAGGTCGTCGGCCTGACGCTGGCGCCCTACACCGTGCTGGCGGCGGGTGCGGCGGTGTCGCTGTTCGCGGCGCTCTACTACGCGATGCGCATGACGCAGCAGGCCTTTGGCGGCAGCCACGGGGGTGTGGCAGCAGGTCATCAAGGTGGCCACACGACAGCACACACATCTGCCCACGCCGAACACGCCCACCATGCCGGGGGCGGGCTGGCGCGGCCGGTGCTGGTGCTGGTCGGCGTGCTGGGCCTGGGCCTGGCGGCCGGCTTGCTGCCTGGCGGGGTCGACAACACCTGGTTTCAGCAGTTGCTGGCGCCGGTGCTGGCGGTGCGGCCGGCGGTCGGTGGTGCGGCGCCGGCCCTGGTCTACACCCTGCTCGGCCTGCTTGGCGTGATGCTGGCGGTGTCGTGGCTGACCGCCATTTTCTTCGAACGCTTTCGCCCGGAACTGCCGGGCCTGGCGATGCCGAAGGCGCGGCGCGTCTACGTGGCTTCGCTGAACCGGTTCTGGATCGACGAGTTCTATGACCGCTATCTGGTGGGCGGCTGCAAGCGCCTGGGGCTGACGCTCGAACGTGTGGACGCGCGCGTCATCGACCGCATCGTCGGCGCGCCGATTCCGGCCGCGACGCGCGCCCCGCTCGGCGGCCTGGTGTGGGAAGAACGCTTCCTGGCCGCGCGCTCCGGTGGCATGGCGACGCCGTTGCCCAGCGCGGCTGACATCGACCGCGTCCGGGTCGCGGCACCGCAGGGTCTGGCCGGCGGCCTCACTGCCGCCGCGTCGATGGCATCGAACTGGACCGAACAGCATGTCGTCGAGCGCGCCAGCGGCTTTGCCGGCGGTGCGGTGGAGGCGGCTGCGGCGGCCTCGAACTGGACCGAACGCCATGTGGTCGCACCGGCCTCGGGCTTCGTCGGCTGGCTCACCGAGCTGGCCGCCGGGGTCAGCGACGCGGTCGAGCGCCATGTCTTCGGCACCGCCATCAACGTCGGCCTGCCACGCACTGGCGGCTTCTTGGGCAATAGCCTGTTGCGCCTGGAAGCCTTCCTCGCGCGGCCGGTCACGGCCACGGCGTTGCTGCTGGGATCGCTGGCCTTCATTCTTGTTGGAGTCTGAGCATGGTTACCCAAGAAATCCTCGCCGCCACCCAGGTTGGCTTTCCGGTGTTGAGCGTGTTGATCTGGCTGCCGCTGGTGGTGGCGACCCTGGTCGGCCTGTGCCCGTCGCCGCGCCTGGCGTACCGCGTGGCCGTGCTCGGCGCCTTCGCCGAACTGGCGTTGGCGGTCTGGCTGCTGGGCGAGTTCGTGCCGAGCAGTGCGGACATGCAGTTTGTCGAGCGCCACGGCATGTACCACCTCGGCATCGACGGCATCAGCGCCTTGTTCTTGCCGCTGACCGCGCTGCTGACCCTGCTGGTGACCTTGCACTCCGAGGCCGTCAGCGACGCCACCCGCGGCTACCTGATGGCGATCCAGACTTTCGCCGCGACCATGATGGGCGCCTTCGCATCGGTTGACCTGATGTTGTTTTGGGCCTTCTTCGTCGCCGAGTTGTTGCCCAGCTACTACCTGATCACCCGCTTCGGCACCGGCGCGGCCCGGGTTCAGGCGGCGCGCACTTACCTGGCCTTCATGGCGGTGGCATCCGGCGCACTGCTCGGCGGCTTCTTGCTGTTGGGCAGCCACTACGGCAGCGTCACCGGCACGGTCAGCTACGACGTGCTGGCCCTGGCCACGGTGGCGGTGCCGCCGTCGATCCAGTTGACGGTGTTTGCGCTGTTGTGCCTTGGGCTGGCGATCAAGGCGCCGATCTTTCCGTTTCACACCTGGATGCCGCGGGTGCTGGAGCAAGGCCCGGTCGTTGGCATGAGCGTGTTCCTGGTCGGGGTCAAGCTCGGCACCTACGGCTTCCTGCGCTTCGTGATTCCGCTGCTGCCCGAAGCGGCCAAAGAATATTTCTGGGTGCTCGCCACGCTGGGCTGCATCGGCATGGTCTACGGCGCGCTGATCGCTCTGGTGCAGACCAACCTTCGGCGGCTGCTCGCCTTTGCCAGCCTGTCGCACATGGGCGTGGTGATGCTCGGCGTGTTCTCGCTCAACTTCTCCGGGCTGCAGGGCGGCTTGCTGCAGATGATCAACCTCGGGATCACCGGCGCCGGGCTGTTCTTCGTTGCCGGTTTCCTGAACTCGCGCGTTGGCAACCCCGAACTCGCGGCGATGGGCGGCTTGCATCACAGGGTGCCGCGGCTGGCGCTGACCTTCCTGATCATCGGACTGGCGGGTGTGGGCATGCCCGGCACCAACGGCTTCAACGGCGAACACTTGGTGATGATCGGTGCCTTCCGCGTGCACTGGGTGATGGCGCTGGCGGTCGGCGCAGGAACGGTGCTGGGCGCGGCCTACTTCCTTTGGTACTACCAGCGCGCCTTCCTCGGCGAAGGCAACCCCCGCACGGCGACGATGAAGGACCTGAGCCGCAGCGAACTGGTGATCTCGGGCGCGATGGTCGGGGCGATCTTCTGGATCGGGCTGTACACAACGCCTTTCCTGCAGACCATGAACGGATCGCTGGAACGTCTCGCCGCCCGGGTCGAGCAGGGCTCGACCGGCTTCAAGCCGACCGCCCTTGTCGAGGTGGCGCCGAGCGAGTCGAAGCCGCGCTGATGCCGCGCTGATTCCGCGCTGATTCCGCCTGTTGCATCGATCCACAACTTCAGCTTTCAAAGAGGTACGCCGTGGTCCTGAACGAAATGACAGCGAGTGCGCAGATCGGTTTTCCGATCCTGAGCACGATGATCTTCTTCCCGGTGTTCGCCGCGCTGGGGCTGCGCCTGATCGGCAACGAGGCGATGGCGCGGCGGGCCGCGCTGGCCGCCGCCGGTTTCGAGTTGGTGCTCGCGGTGCTGCTGCTGGTCGGCTTCGTCCCCGGGACGGCCGCCTTCCAGTACAGCGAACGGCACCTGTGGATCGAGACCATCGGCGCCAGCTATCACCTGGGTGTGGACGGCATCAGCGTGCTGTTCATTCCGCTTACCGCGCTGGTCACCTTGATGGTCATGCTGCTGGGCGGCAACGGCACGCGCTTCATGAGCAAGGCCTACCTGAGCAACATCCTGATTCTGCAGGGTGTGACGATGGGCATCTTCGCGTCGCTCGACCTGATCCTGTTCTACGTCTTCTGGGAACTCGCCCTGGTGCCGCTGTACTTGCTGATCAAGCTGTGGGGCGTCGGGCTGCAACGCCAGTACGCCTCGCTCAAGTACATCATCTACATGCTGATCGGTTCGGCCCCGCTGCTGGTGGGCATCATCCTGCTCGGCATTGCCTACCAGAACGGCGCGCCCCCGGGCACCACGTTCAGCTTCGACCTGGTCACGCTGATGGCGTCGCCGGCACCGGCGCACATGCAGGAACTGGTGTTCTTCCTGATGCTGGCCGGCTTCGCGATCAAGGGACCGTTGCTGCCGTTTCACACCTGGATGCCCAGCGCGCTGATGCATGGCCCGGTGGGTGCTGGCATCTTTCTGGTCGGCCTGAAGCTCGGCACCTACGGCTTGCTGCGCTTCGTGCTGCCGCTGCTGCCCGACGCGAGCCAGAACTGGTACTGGCTGGTGGTCGGCGCCGGTCTGGCCTCGATGGTCTACGCCGCACTGATCGCGCTGGTGCAGCAGAACCTGCGCCGCTTGCTGGCGTTCGCGAGCATCAGCCACGTCGGGCTGGTGATGGTCGGGCTGTTCTCGATGAACGCCAACAGCATTCAGGGCGGCTTGATGATGATGGTCAACATGGGCCTGGCGTCGACCGGACTGCTGTTCCTGACCGGGGTGATCTACAGCCGCCTGGGCTCGTCCGAGCTGTCGGCCATGGGCGGTCTGGCGCGCCAGGTGCCGCGGCTTGCGTTCTTCTTCTTCCTGTTCGGCGTGGCGTCGATCGGGCTGCCAGGCACGAGCGGATTCCACGGCGAATTCCTGACCTTGATGGGCGCGTTCCTGCGCCAGTGGGAAGTGGCGGCCATCGGCGTCATCGGCGTGATCCTCTCCGCAGGCTACTTTCTTTGGTACTACGAACGCGCCTTCTTTGGCCCGATCAGCAGCCGTGCAGTCGGCGGCATGCGCGACCTGAGCGGCACCGAGACCGCAGTCTGCTCGGTGGTCGCGGCTCTGATCCTGGCGATCGGCATCTATCCGACACCGATCACGAACGTGTCGAGTGCGTCGATCGCGGCGTTGGTCACGCGCATCGAAGCCAGCGGAGCGAACCCGCCGACGCCGATGGCCAAGGCCGGGCCGGATGCGTCGGCAGCGGGCCTGCGCTGATGGCCTGCTGTTTCGGTGCCGCAGGTCTGAGAGCACATTGATGCCCATCGCGCGAACCATGCCGGTGATGCGGTTTTGCATCCAGGCGATCGAAGCCGTCGGCCTGGTCGTGATCGCCATCGCAACGGTGGTGGCCGGTATCCAGGAAGTGCAGCTGATGATCGCCAACGCGAAGGTGACGCTGGCCGATCTGCTGCTGATGTTCATCTACCTCGAGGTGCTGGCCATGGTCGGCCTGTTCTACAGCTCGGGCAGCTTGCCGGTGCAGGTGCCGATCTTCATCGCCATCGTAGCGCTGGCACGCTACCTGATCCTGGACACCAAAGCCTTGCAAGAGTGGCACGTGCTCAGCATCTCTGCGGCCATCGTGCTGCTGGCCCTCTCGGCGTTGCTGGTGCGGCGCGGCGAGGCGGCCGACAAGGAAGCCGCGAAGTCCATCCACCCCCGTACCGATCGAGGAGCTTGAACATGCTGGTCAGCGAAGTCATGTCCACCGGTGTGCTCACCGTGCGTGGCAGCGAGCCTGTGCGCGAGGTCGTCACGCGAATGATCTCCCGGCACTGCGGGGCGATTCCGGTGGTCGATGACGATGGCACGCTGATCGGGCTGGTGGCGGTGCGCGATGTGTTGCTTCCGCTGTATCCCAACTTCGGTGACTAC
>JAYSVE010000957.1:0-2643 GCA_043718725.1 Methylibium sp. | reverse complement strand
CAGGCGAGCATCTGGTTGTTGCCGATGTTCTTGAATTCGCCCGTGTACATCTGTGCCGCGGCGGCGTCGGTCTGGATCCACAGGATACCGCGGCGATCAAACGCTATGCCGTCCGGACAGCCGTAGATGTCCCCTTTGATGTTGCCCCGGGCTTGCGGACGTTCATTGGCCGGATCACCGGCGAACACCAAATGGTTCCACTTGAAGCCGGCGCCGTCGAAGTCCCCGTCGTCCTTCCAGCGAAGGATTTGGCCCATCGTGTTGTTCGCATGGGGATTGGCGGCATCCACGCCCGGCATGTTGGGCTGGCCCCGTGCGCTGTTGTTGGTCAGTGTGCAATAGACCCAGCCGTTGTTCGGATCGATGGTGAGCCACTCTGGCCGGTCCATCTTGGTGGCCTGAAGCAGGTCACTGGCCTGGCGTGCCTTGATCACGACCTCACCCTGGTCGGCAAAGCCGTTGGCCACAGTCAACGGCCCCTGGCCGTGCACCAGCGGTAGCCAGCGGCCGGTGCCGTCGGCATCGAACCGCGCAACGTACAGGATGCCATGGTCCAGCAGTTCCCGATTGGCCTTGGCGCCCCCGCGTGCAATCTTGTCGCGGCTGACAAACTTGTAGATGTACTCAAAGCGGGCATCCTCACCCGAGTACACGACCGCTCGACCATCCTGGGTGACGCCCACCCAGGCGCCCTCGTGCGCCGCCCGGCCGAGCGCGGTTCGCTTCACGGGCGTGCTGGTCGGGTCCATCGGGTCCACCTCAACGACCCAGCCAAAGCGGTTCGATTCGTTCGGATGTACCGTTGCGTCAAAGCGCGCGTCGAACTTCTCCCATTGATAACGCCCGTTCTTGAGCATGCCCCAGCGGCGCTGGTGCGGATTGAGGTTGTCGCCGCCGCCAAAGTAGTTCATCCAGTTTTCTTCGCCCGAGAGGTAGGTGCCCCAGGGCGTCCGGCTGCTCGCGCAGTTGTTCAGGGTGCCAAGCACGATGCGCCCGGCGGGGTCGGCGGCGGTCTTCATCATGGCGTTACCAGCCGCGGGGCCGCTGAGGGCAAACGGCGTGTCCAGCGTGAAGCGGCGCGCAAAAGGCGAGGGACGAACCATCTGCCAGCTACCGTTATTCAGATCGACTTCGAACACCGACAGGCCATGCGCATTCTGTGACTTCTTGACCTTCTCGGCGTTCATGTTGGCAAAGCCGCCCACATGCAACAGCCCGTCGTCGGTGTACTCGTGGTTGATGGCAATCAGTCCGCGCGTCGAACTGCCGTTCAGCGGGAAGTAGTCGAGCCCGTCGTGGTGCATGCCCATCTGCACCGCCTGGTCAGTAGCGCTGTTGGAGCCGTCGAACCTGAACGCCGGCATGTTGCCCGGGATGCCAATCGGCTCGCCCCACGCGGCGATAACGGTGGTGACATAAGTTTCCGGAACGACCAGTGCATCGCCGGCGCCAAGCGCAATACCCTTGAATCCGATCTTCGGACCTGTGGCTGGAGTACCCAGGCCGGCGCAGCCGGCCAGCGGCGCCAACAAAGACGCGACGGCGGCCGCTGCGCTGCCTCGCAGCACCGTACGGCGTCGGGGATCGGAGACATCGTGAATACTGGGATTGGAGGAGCAATTGCTGTCCTCCATGGTGCTGAAATCTTTCATCAGTTTTTATTCGCCCAAATAAGCCGCCCTCACCCGCGGATCATTGAGCAACTCTTTGGCAGCGCCGTTCATCGTGACCAGACCCGACTCCATCACATAACCGCGGTCCGCAATGCCCAGCGCGCGGCTGGCGTTCTGCTCGACCAGCAACACCGTGACGCCGCGGGCTGACACGTCTTTCACGACTTCATAAATCTTGTCGACCATGAGGGGCGACAGGCCCATGGACGGCTCGTCGAGCAGCAAGACCTTGGGGCGGCTCATCAGCCCCCGGCCCATGGCCAGCATCTGCTGCTCACCGCCCGACAGGGTGCCTGCGAGCTGGTCCTTGCGCTCGCGCAGGCGCGGGAACAGCACAAACATCTTTTCCATGTCGGCGGCAATTTCCGGTTTGTCGGTGCGGATGTAGGCACCCATCTGCAGGTTTTCGATGATGGTCATGCGAGTGAATACGCCGCGGCCTTCCGGCACCATGGCCAAGCCTTCCTTGACGAGGTCCCAGGCGCCCCTGCCCTTGATGCTTTTGCCGATGTACTCGATATCGCCGTCGGCCATCGGCAAGGTACCGGTGATGGCTTTCATCGTGGTGGTTTTGCCGGCGCCGTTGGAGCCGATCAAGGTGACGAGTTCGCCTTCCTGCACTTCAAAGTCGATGCCCTTGACTGCCTGAATCCCGCCGTAGGCCACTTTGAGGCCGGTCACTTTAAGCAGTGTTTTTTCCATTGTTATTTCCTTGCGGGACAGACCTTAACTTAGCTCTTTGCGGGACAGACCTTCAGCTCTGTCCCCAACTGATCAATGCCCTGTTCCGAGATAGGCAGTGATCACTTTTTCGTTTCTCTGCACCTCGGCGGGTGCACCCTCGGCAATCTGTTTGCCGTAGTCGAGGACGGTCACGCGATCGCACAGGCCCATGACGAGTTTGACGTCGTGCTCAATCAGCAAAATGGTGCGATTGTCCTTGCGAATCTGGTCGATCAGTTCGCGCAAC